>JALOPB010000111.1 GCA_025454115.1 Desulfobacterales bacterium
TCCCTTATCCACGAACGGCTGCTGGATGTCGTTCATGATCACGTTCAAGCCGCTGGCGGCCGCAACCTGCGCGATGCCGTTGCCCATCTGGCCGGCGCCGATGACGCCGAAGACTTTTACTTCCATTTTTAATTCCTCCCTCTCTTGGATTGAAATAAAGGACATTCCGTTTTTAGGAGAAAAGGGTTCAGGGTTCAGGGTTCAGAGTTTCAGGGACTCAATGGGCCAACGATATTGCCGCCCAGGAGATTCTTGAATTTTTTCGCCTGAACCCCGAACCCTGAACCCTGGAACCCTACCTTTTAATTATCAGCGCCACTGCTTCCCCCCCGCCCAGGCAGAGCGAGGCGAGGCCGGTCTTTTGGTTCCGGCGGATCATCTCGTAGAGCAGCGTCACCAGGACCCGGCAACCGCTCGCGCCGATGGGGCAAACAGGCCCACCGCTTCGATGCCGAGGCCCTCTTTCTTGAGACATTTGGGTACGGCCAGAATGGGGGCGACCAGCACGTACTTCATGTCCAGTCCGGCCGAGGCCTGGGCGCCGACGGCGGCCAGCACCCGGCAGCCGAGTGCGGCGGCTTTCTCCTCCGCCATCACCACCACGGCGGCGGCACCGTCGCTGATGACCGAGGCGTTGCCGGCGGTGGCGAACCCGTCTTTCTGGAAAGCCGGAGGCATTTTGGCCAAGAGCTCATAATTCGTCTCGCGCGGGCATTCGTCCTGCTTGAAAACGATCGGCGCGCCCTTGCGCTGAGGAATGGTTACCGGCACGATCTCATCCGCGAAGGTTCCGCCCTTTACGGCCGTCACCGCCCGGTGATAGGATTCGGCGGCGTAGCGGTCCTGGTCCTCGCGGCTGACCTTGTACTTCTGCGAGCACAGGTCGTTGGAAATTCCCATGTGAAAATCGTTGACGATATCCCATAGGCCGTCGTGGACCATGTGATCCTGCAGGGTGCCCGGCCCCATGCGGTAACCAAAGCGCGCCTTCTCGAGATAGTAGGGGGCGCCGCTCATGTTCTCCATGCCGCCGGCCACGATCACGTCGGCATCCCCGGTCTGGATGGCCTGAGCGGCCAGCATGACCGCCTTCAAAGCCGAGCCGCAGACTTTGTTGATCGTGAAGCACTCCGTCTCCCAGGGCATCCCGGCCAGAACGGCCGCCTGCTTGGCCGGGTTCTGGCCGTAGCCGCAGGGCAGCACCTGGCCCATGATGACCTCGTTGACCGCCGATTTTTCGATCCCGGCTCTCCGAATGGCCTCCTCGATGACGATGGCGCCCAACTTCGTCGCGCCGACGCCGCTGAGGGTTCCGTTGAAACTGCCGAGGGGCGTACGAACCGCACTGACGATGACCGCTTTTCGCATTCGTATGACTCCTTGTCAAAGTTATCGTTGAATTCGCTTCACATGTTCCGCCGGTACTGCCCCCCCACCGCATAGAGCGCCTGGGTGATCTGGCCCAGGCTGCAGAAACGCACGGTGTTCATCAGCTCGGCGAAAACGTTGCCGTTGCCGAGCGCCACTTGCTGGAGCCGCTCGAGTGCCGCCGGAGCTTCCGTTTCGTGGCGTTTCTTGAAATCGGCCAGGCGCTTCAGCTGGGATTGCTTCTCCTCCTCGGTCGCCCGAGCGAGCTCCAACCCTTCGCTCATCTGGTCCTCGGCCGCATGCGGGTCGCGGAAGGTGTTCACGCCGATGATCGGCAACTCGCCGCTGTGCTTCAACGCCTCGTAGTAAAGCGATTCCTCCTGGATCTTGCTTCGCTGGTAGCCGGTTTCCATGGCGCCCAGCACGCCGCCCCGTTCGGTGATGCGGTCGAATTCGGCCAGCACCGCTTCTTCGACCAGCCGGGTCAGCTCCTCGAAGATGAAACTGCCCTGATTCATATTCTCGTTCTTGGTCAGGCCCCATTCACGGTTGATGATCAGCTGGATGGCCAGCGCCCGGCGCACGGATTCGGTGCTCGGAGTGGTGATGGCCTCGTCGAAGGCGTTGGTGTGCAGGCTGTTGCAGTTGTCGTAGATCGCACACAGGGCCTGCAGCGTGGTGCGGATGTCGTTGAACTGGATGTCCTGGCTGTGCAGCGAACGGCCTGATGTCTGGATGTGATACTTGAGCTGCTGGGCCCGGACCGATCCCCCGTATTTGCGCTTCAAGGCGATGGCCCAGATGCGGCGCGCCACGCGGCCGATCACGTTGTACTCCGGGTCCAGGCCGTTCGAGAAGAAGAAGGACAGGTTGGGCGCGAAGCTGTCGATCGGCATTCCCCGCGAGAGATAGTACTCGACGTAGGTGAAGCCGTTGGCCAGCGTCAGGGCCAGCTGCGTGATGGGATTGGCGCCGGCTTCGGCGATGTGGTAGCCGGAGATCGACACCGAGTAGAAATTGCGCACGCCCTGCCGGATGAAATATTCCTGAATGTCGCCCATCATCTTGAGAGCGAAGTCGATGGAGAAGATGCAGGTGTTCTGGCCCTGGTCTTCCTTGAGGATATCCGCCTGGACGGTCCCGCGGACATTGGACAGCACCCGGGCACGGATCGTTTCGTGTTCGGCCGGTTCCGGGTCGCGGCCGTGCTGCGCCTTGAAAGCGTCCACCTGCTGATCGATGGCGGCGTTGAGAAACATGGCCAGCATGATAGGGGCCGGCCCGTTGATGGTCATCGAGACCGAGGTGTTGGGCGCGCAGAGCTCGAAACCGCCGTAAAGCACCTTGACGTCGTCCAGCGAGCACACGCTGACACCCGAGGTGCCGACCTTGCCGTAGATATCGGGCCGGATGTCCGGATCGAATCCGTAGAGCGTGACCGAGTCGAAGGCGGTCGACAGGCGCTTGGCCTCGTAGTTGGCCGACAGCAGCTTGAAGCGGCGGTTGGTGCGCGCCGGGTCACCTTCGCCGGCGAACATGCGGGTCGGGTCCTCGTCCGCCCGCTTGAGCGGGAAGACGCCGGCCGTGAAGGGGAAGCGGCCGGGCACGTTTTCTTCGCGCATCCAGCGGTAGATCTCGGCCGGATCCTCGAAACCCGGCAGGGCGATCTTGGGGATGCGCGAGTGGGATAGGGATTCCGAGTAAAGCGGCAGCCGGATTTCACGGCCGCGCACCGAATAGGTCAGCGCCTCCCGGCGGTAGAGGTCCCGAATCTCGTCCCACTCCTCCAGGGTCTTGCGCGTCTCGGGGTCGAGCGCGTCCCGGGCGTTACGGGCTTCTTCCTTCAGGCGCGCGAGCAGCCTTTGAACCTCCTCGCCGGGCGGTTCGTCCGCGGAGATCCGGACGGTTTCCTCCAGGTGCCAGGGTTTGCGCACGGCGGCCATCTGGCGGCGCGTTTCACGGTGATAGCTGCGCACGGTGTCGCTAATTTCAGCCAGGTAGCGCACCCGTTCGGGCGGGATGATGATGGTCTTGGAGGAGGACGTCTTGCCTTCCGGCCGGGGCAGGCGGGTGCCGAACTGCACGCCGGCTTTGGCGGCCACTGTTTCCATGATCGCGTGGTACAGGGAGGTCACGCCGTCGTCGTTGAACTTGGAGGCGATGGTGCCGTAGACCGGCATCTCCTCGGGTTTTCGGTCGAACGCCTTGCGGTTGCGCTGGACCTGCTTGCGCACGTGCTGCACGGCGTCGTCGCTGCCCCGTTTCTCAAACTTGTTGACGGCCACCAGATCGGCATAATCCAGCATGTCGATCTTTTCGAGCTGGGAGGCGGCGCCGTACTCGCTGGTCATGACGTAGAGCGAGACGTCCACCAGATCGACGATGCTTGAATCGCCCTGGCCGATGCCGGCGGTTTCCGTGATCACCAGATCATAGCCGGCGGCCTTCACCGCCAGGATGGCCTCGGCCAGCGCCGCGGGGATTTCGGTGGCTGAGCCGCGGGTCGCGAGCGAGCGCATGAAGACCCGCGGGTTTCCGATGGCGTTCATGCGGATGCGGTCGCCCAACAGGGCTCCCCCGGTCTTGCGGCGCGACGGGTCGCAGCTGAGCACGGCCACGCGCACCTGTTTGAGATCGTGCAGGATGCGCACGATCAGCTCGTCCGTGAGCGAGGACTTGCCGGCGCCGCCGGTGCCGGTGATGCCGATGACGGGCACCTTGCGGTTTCCGATCCGGCGGGCGAACTCGGCCCGCAGCTTCGCCAGATGGCCGTTCTGCTGGGCTTTGGCCATTTCCGCGGCGGAAATCAGGTTGGCCACGAGCCGCTTGTTCTCGGGTGCGAGACCGTCCAGGGTGAAGTTGAAATCGGCGACGGTGGGGAAGTCGAGAGTCGTCACCAGGTGGTTGATCATTCCCTGCAGGCCCATGTGAGCGCCGTCCTCCGGCGAATAGATCTTGGCGACGCCGTAGGCTTCCAGCTCCCGGATTTCCTCCGGTACGATCACGCCGCCGCCGCCGCCGAACACCTTGACGTGCGGTGCGCCGCGCTCGCGCAGAAGATCCACCAGATATTTGAAAAACTCGATGTGCCCGCCCTGATAGCTTGAGACTGCAACCCCCTGGACATCTTCTTCGATGGCCGCGTCCACGATTTCCTGGACCGATCGGTTGTGTCCGAGATGGATCACTTCCACGCCCGTGTCCTGGATGATGCGGCGCATGATGTTGATGGCCGCATCGTGGCCGTCGAACAGCGAGGTGGCCGTCACCACCCGGATGGGATTGCGGGGTTTGTAGATCTCAGCCTGGATGCTCATGAATCCTCCTCAATGAAGTAAAATCCGAAGCACGAAACCCGAAATCCGAAACAATCTGGAAATCTGTCAATTACCGGGGCCGCCCGTGCACATCCGCAGGATTGCGGCGGTCTGCAGCGCGATATAGTCCTCGATGCTGTAATGCTTGCCCAGGAACCAGCGGCGGAAGGTCCACATGTGACCCATGACCACGATGTTGTGGGCGGTCAGTTCGATGGAGCGTTCGTCCAGATGGGGCAGCTCGTTCGACTGCGACAGCCGGGCCAGCACGCCAACCAGGAGCCCTGTTATCCGCAGCTCGTTCTCAAGGACGCGCTGCTGCCATTGGCGGGGCAGTGACTGGGTTTCCTGATAAATCATCAAAATGAAGTCGCTCATCCGGTGGCAGACCATGAAATACTCGCGGATGACTTTGGCCAGAGCGTCGCGTCCGCCGGATGCGTCCGCCATGGCGGTCGCGACGCCCCGCTCCATTTCCGTATGGATGAAATCACAGACGATATAGAGGATGTCTTCCTTGGTGGTGAAATACTCGTAAAGAGAGCCGATGGATATATCAGCCGCCCGGGCGATCTGGCGCGTGGTGGTCTTGTGAAACCCTTTTTCGACGAACAGACGGGCAGCGGCGTCGGCGATCTGGCGCCGCCGCCGTTCGACCAGATTCGGATCCTTGACCTGGGTGGGGATCGCGTCGCCACGCGTTGCGTTTCGCATGGAATCTCGCTGTCCGACCGATTTGCTTCAGTCGACCGGTTGGAATGAGGAAAGGGATGCATGAGATGCGCTCACCGAGCGAGCGCTCAATCGACATGAATTTTTACACGCCGCGGGAACGATTGTCAAGCGACGTATCTGGATGGCGCCGTTTCAGAGAGGCGACGCCGATGGCCGCTGCGATCAGCAGACCCAGGTTGGCGCCCCATGCCCAGCGATAGGATCCCGCCAGGTCATAGACCAGCCCACCGAGCAAAGGCCCCAGAGCGCCGCCGAGGCCCACGACGAAAAAGATGAGCAGGCCGAAGACCGCGCCCATGTTCTCGCGGCCGAACCGGTCGGCGGCGAGGATGGGCAGCAGCGGCCCCAGGCAGCCATAGCCGAACCCGAACACCACCGCGTAAAGCAGCAGCATTTCCACGGTCCGGGTCTGCAGCAGGATGATCATTCCGGCTGCCATGACGGCGTACCCCATGGCGGCCGAATACTTGGGGTCCGCGATGCGGTCGCTCACCCATCCGAAGAAGAATTGGCCCGCCAGGCCGGCAAAACCGATCGCTCCCAGAGAAGCGGCGGCAGCGATCTTTTCAATTCCGTTATCGATAGCGTAGGGCACCTGGTGAACAAAGGCCATCAGGGACACCATGACGGCGGTGCCATGGCAGAGCGCCAGTCTCCGGAAGCGCGCATCTCCGATCATCCGGCGCGCGGGAAGAAGCACGGACGCGGGCACCGGGCCGGATGGCGATGTGCCCACGGCTGGCGCCGGGCCATCTCCATCGGGCGCCAGCCCATAGGCTTCCGGCACGGTCCGGCGCAGCAGGAGCTGAGCAATAATAATCCCCGGAACGAGCAGGGCGAGCCCGATAAAAAGGAATCCCGCCTTCCAAGAAAAACGATCGATGACGAAAGCGGCCGTCGGTATGAGGGTGATCGATCCGAGGCTGACCCCCATGCTGGAAATGCCGATGGCCAGACCCCGCCTGCGGACAAACCACTTGCCCACGGAGGATGTCACCGGAACGGCTCCGGTCCAGGCCGACCCAAGCCCATATAACACCCCGTAGGACAGATAGAGCTCCAGCGGGGTCCGCGCCACCGCGCAGAGCAACAAACCGGCTGCCCCGGTTGCGGCGCCGGCGGTGGCGATCCACCGTGGAGCGACCCGGTCCAGCAGCCGGCCGGCAACGATTCCCGCGAGTGCATACGTAATGAGATTGATCGTGGCGGCCAATGACACGGCCGAACGGGACCAACCGTTTTCGACCGTGAGCGGCTGCACGAAGATGCCGAACGAGTAGCGGGCGCCGTAGTTGACCGCCATGAGCAGGAAGGCGCCGGCTACGACATACCACCCCCAGAATAGGTTATCTTTTTTGAACATTCGCATCGTCCACCATATACCACTTTATGCTTGAAATGAAATCCTACGTCCGACCCAGCACCGTCCGCAATTCAAGATTGACAAGAAGGATGGGGATGATTTAAATATGAACGAGCGCTCGCTCATAATGCCCGGGCCCTCCACCGATTCCTCTGAATTTCCCCGCTTCGGGCACAGCGAGGCACCATTCCGTATCCACAGGAGGACCCTATGAGTGAAGATGTATTGCTGGTTAAGGAAGAGGAAGGCATCGTCACCCTGACGCTGAACCGACCCGAGGTAATGAATTCTCTTAACTTTCCTCTGTTGTTTGCGTTGAGGGACACGGTCGAAGGCTTCCGCTTTCGGCGGGATGTGCGGGTCGTCATCGTCACCGGCGCAGGGGAAAAGGCCTTCTGTTCCGGGGCCGACCTTAAGGAGCGCGCCAGCCTGCCGCCGGAAAAAGTGAAAGAGTACATCTTCACCATCCGCAATCTCTTCACCGCCATCGGCGACTTGAACAAGCCGGTCATTGCCGCGGTCAACGGCATCGCCCTGGGCGGCGGCACCGAGCTGGCGCTGGCCAGCGATATCCGCATCGCCGCGAAGAGCGCCAGCATGGGATTGACGGAGACCCGTCTGGCCATCATCCCGGGGGCGGGGGGCACCCAGCGGCTGCCGCGCCTGGTGGGCCGCGGCAAGGCGAAGGAGCTCATTTTCACCGGCCGGCGGGTGGAGGCCGAGGAGGCCCTGCGCATCGGGCTGGTGAACCAGATCTGCGAGCCCGCGGCGTTGCTGGAAGAATGCCGCAAAATGGCGGCCCTGATCTGTGAAACCGGCCCCATCGCCATCGAGCAAGCCAAGTATGCCATCAACCACGGGATTGAGACCGACCTCGCCACGGGTCTGGCGATCGAATCCAATGCCTATTGGGTCTGCATTCCCACCGAAGATCGTCTGGAAGGCCTGACGGCGTTCAGGGAGAAGAGAAAGCCGGTGTATCAGGGAAAGTGATAGAGGAGAAAAAGGTTCAGGGGTCAGGGTTCGGGATTCAGGACGCATGAATTTAAGATCGAAAGCGTTTATCGGAAGAAAGGGAAAAAAATCATGACCGAGTATGATTATTGGAAAATCTTTCCGCGCATGCCCAAGAAGGTGACCCTCGGCGACATTACGGTCCGGGACGGATTCCAGCACTTGGAAAAGTTCATATCCACCCGGGCCAAAATCTTCTACGCCGAGGAGATGATCTTCGCCGGCTGCAAGAACATCGAGGTGACCAACCTCGGCAATCCCTATCTCATGCCCCAGTTCAGCGACGCCGAGCAGGTGCTGGCTCATCTGCGCAGCGACCGGTTCCGGGAGCGCTGCGCGAAGAAAGGCATCAACATCGATGAGGTCTGCATCACGGCCGTGACCATCCGCGAAACCGGGGTCGACCGGGCGATCGAACTGCGCAAGAAAGGGGTCGGGCCGGACCGGCTGCTGATGATGGTCTCGACCGAAGAGGAGCACCATTTCGCCAATTCCGGCTGCACGCTGCCTCAGTACTGGAAGGAGTGCGAGCGCGCCATCAAGAAGTGCAACGACGCCGGCATGAAGATGTGCGGCACGGTCAGCACCATCTGGGGCAGCCCCATTGCCGGGGCGACGGAGCTCAAGGACGCCGTGGAGTTTACCAAGCGCTGGCTCGAGATCGGCGCAGCCGACATCGAACATGCCGACCACGACGGCAGCGCCTCCGCGCCGCAGGTCTATCGCTACTTTTCGATGATCCTCGACGAGATCCCCGACCCCCGGGTGCACATCGCCCATTTCCACGAGACCAAGCGCGTGGCCTCCGCCTCGGTGCTTCAGGCCGGGATCACCCATTTCGAGGGGACCCTGGGCGGCATGGGCGGCCAGCCGGCGAACTTTCTGGACGACTGCCCGGTGCCCGGCACCGGCGATTACTACTACGAGGACCCGCGCTATGTCGGCTTGACCTGCCTGGAAGACATGCTGGTGCAGATCGATGAGATGGGCATCGAACATGGCTATAACGTGGACCGTGTGCTCTGGCTGGGGCGTCAGGTGGAGCGGACCGTCGGCCACCGACTGCGCAGCGAAGCGGTCATCAACGGCCGCACCCTCAAGGAGGGTCACCCCGAATTCGCGCGGCCGGGCCTGAAAAAGCTCAAGGAAAAGCTGGGCGAACCAGCCGGCCAGAAGTTTCCGGCCGAATGGGGCAAAGCGGCGAAACTGCCGGAGAAGTACAGGTAGAAATAAAGATATGCAAATGGCATAGAGCATGGGGCAGAGCGTTTGATGCAAGGATAGAATTATCCTTCACCCTATGCTCTCTGCCCCATGCCAGCGGAGGGACTTGCGTGCATACGGGCACCGAAAAGATCGATGAGTTAAGCTCAGAGGATTTGACTCGGTTTATCCTGGACATCATTCACCGTTCCATCCTGCACTACGGACTGTGGTTCACGGAGGTTCGGCACCAGATGGGAACCGCGCGGTCGCTGGGGATATTGAAGACGGCCTACGAGCGCAGCCTGGACATCCAGATGAACCGGCTCGCCAAGGTGTTCGGCTTCGAGCTCAAGGGCGGCCTACCCAAGGCTCTGGTCGAGATGGATCGCGGGGATCTTAAAAAACTTCTGGACGGTTTTTGCGCCAACTGGCTGGCCAACGACGGTGTCTGGTTCCAGGCCGTGGAGTTCAAGGACGGGATGAACGATGCCAAGCGCTGCAACGATTCCGTCTGGGGCCAGTTCTCACCGATCGAGGCCTGGTCCATCAAACGCCTGCTCAACCTGCCAGAGCGGCCGGGGCTGGAGGGCCTGAAAAAAGCATTGAACTTCAGGATCTATGCCCAGATCAACATCCAGTCCACCATCGACGATGGCGTGAACGAATGCCGCGTTCAGTCCGCCCGCAAACGCAAAGGGCTGGACGACTACCCCTGTAAGTCCGCCGGCCTGGTGGAATATACCTATTTCGCCCGCAGCATCGACGACCGGATCCAAACCGAGTGCATCGGCTGCCCGCCCGACCCGCACCCCGGCGACTGGTACTGCGCCTGGCGTTTTACCCTCAAGCAATAAGGGCGTGACCGCGCGAAGGTCACGCCAAGCAATCGTTTAAGCTATATAGTCCCAAGGGAAATAATAACCGATCTGTATGATCCATTAGATCTTGGCATCACAAATTGGCATTGTTGAGCTCTAATGGGACCCATGATTGAAAGTTGACGTGATGATTTGGACAAACAACGAACCATGGGTGCTTAGTCGGGCAATAGACCCCTTAGATCAATAGCAGTTTGGATTCTAGAGTAAAATCCTTCGTGTACCTACTGTAAAAAAACCTCTCCATCCAGGCACCTCTGTTTGTTATTTATCGTAAACCTTGGTGGTTTTCTTGTTTTAAAATAGATCCTGTTAGGAAGTCGTATTATTTCTATATGTTAGCCTGCTATCGTTTAGAATTCCCACAAGTTATGACGTGTGGCGGTCATTAATTCGCCTAAAGTTTATCGTGTGTATTCCGAATAAGGAACCACCATATAGTATCCATTTATTAATTTTTTTGGAGGAAGCACGTTTCATGAAAAAACGATCTCTCGGCTTTAAGTTGATTTTCGGCGGTATTGTCATCGTGTTGGTTCCGGTTTTGTTGGTCGGTTTCTATTCTCTCAACAGCTCTACTGATGCCTTGAACAAAGCAGCAAAGGGCCAGGCCGTGCTTGTGGCGCACAACCTTGCGGACGTGGTCGGTTTGGTTTTTCAGGAGGAAATCAAATTCCTGCACGAGACCGCTGGCAGGGCTATCGTGAAGTCTACAGCTATTAAGGTAAAGGATGCCGGCCAGGATGCGGCGAGCTCGGAGATTGCCATCTTGGTTCAGGACTTGACCACCTCCCTCAAGGCCCTGGGCAAAGACTACGAGGTCCTGATCGTGATCGGGATGGACGGAAAGGTATTCGCCGATGGCGTGAATGGCGCCAACAAGGGAATAGACACATCCGGCCGATCTTATTTTCAGAAGGCGAAGGACGGGCAGGCCGCGATTTCCGATCCGGTTATATCCAAGGCAACCGGCCAGTTGGTTACCCCGATTGCCGTGCCGGTTAAGGATGACAAGGGGCAGGTGGTCGCTGTGATGGCAAGCATTTTAAAGATTGATTTTTTAACCGAACATATAATGGACATTAAGATCGGAGAGACCGGCTATCCGTTTATCGTTAACGCCGCCGGGATGGCGCTGGCTCATCCGAACAAAGATTTGATCCTCAAATTGGACATCAGCAAGATCCCCGAGATGGGCAACATTTACAAGGCGATAGGTTCCGCCAAGAAAGGCATTGAGAAATATCAATTCAAGGGTGTCGACAAGATCGCCGGATTTGCGCCGGTTGATCTGACCGGGTGGACGGTCGTGGTGACCCAAAACGAGGATGAGTTTCTGGGGGCGGCGCATGCGATCCGCAACGCGATTGCGATTATCGGTGGAGTTTTCCTTTCACTGACGGTTGTGGCGGTATTCTTCTTTGCCCGCACCATCACGCGGCCGATCGGCCGGGTGGTTGAGCTGATCAGTGCGGGTTCGGAGGAGGTGGCCTCGGCGGCCGGTCAGGTGTCTTCGTCGAGCCAGAACTTGGCGGCGGGGGCTTCGGAGCAGGCAGCCTCGATTCAGGAGACCTCGGCCTCGCTGGAGGAGATCTCCTCGATGACCAAGCAGAACGCTGCCAACGCCGGTCAGGCCAACGGGCTGGTGACGGAGGCTAACCAGGTGATCGACCGGGCCAACGCCTCCATGACGCAGCTGATCGAGGCCATGAAGGAGATTACCAAATCCAGCGAGGAGACTCAGAAGATCGTCAAGACCATCGATGAGATTGCCTTCCAGACCAATCTGCTGGCGCTCAACGCAGCGGTGGAGGCCGCCCGCGCGGGCGAGGCCGGAGCCGGTTTTGCGGTGGTGGCTGACGAGGTGCGCAACCTGGCCATGCGGGCGGCGGAGGCGGCCAAAAGCACTTCCAGCCTGATCGACGGCTCGGTCAAGCGCATCAAGGACGGCACTGGATTGGTGGACCACACCAACGATGCATTCACCGAGGTGGCTACCAGCTCCAAGAAGATCGCCGATCTGGTTGCCGAGATCAACGCGGCCTCCAACGAGCAGTCGCAGGGCATCGATCAGATCAACAAGGCGGTCTCGGAAATGGACAACGTGGTGCAGCAGAACGCGGCCACGGCCGAGGAGTCGGCCTCGGCGGCCGAGGAGATGAACGCCCAGGCCGAACAGATGAAGGCGGCCATCGGGGAGTTGGTCGGCATCATCGGGGGCAACACCGTTAGCAGTCAGAGCGCAGCGCCTAAGCCGAGTGCTGGCTCTAGACTCGGGAACAAGGCCAAGGGGCTTCTGAAAAAGGCAGCCCCGGCCACGAAAAAGGCTCAGCCGGACTTCGAGCAGATGATTCCGTTGGCGAATGAAGACGATATTAACGGCTTTTAACCTGGCTGCGTGCGGAGAACACTAGTTAGAGGGAGCAACCAAAATGATAGAAGAAGATGGCTTTGGTGAAAAAGTTGCAGGGAAGTATCTCACCTTTGCGCTCGCTGAGGAGCAGTACGGCATCCGGATCATGAAGATCAAGGAGATCATCGGCATGATGCCGATCACCTTCGTGCCCCAGACGCCGGGGCATGTGAAGGGGGTGATCAACCTGCGCGGCAAGGTCATTCCGGTGGTGGACCTGCGGCTGCGCTTTGGGTTGGAGGAGGCGGACTACACGGAGCGCACCTGCATCATCGTGGTGGAGGCCCAGGGGACCTCGGGCACCATACCGATCGGCATCGTGGTGGACGGGGTCTCGGAGGTGTTGAACATCCGCGCCGAGGAGATCGAAGAAGCGCCCGCCTTCGGTGGCAGCCTCAGCACTGACTACATCCTGGGCATGGCCAAAAGCGGGGAAGGAGTTAAGATCCTGCTCGACATCGACCGTGTCCTGAATGAGCAGGTTGCCTCGGCCATGCAGCTTGCGGCCTGAGCCCGATAAGAAACTGTTTTGCAATGGTAACCCCAGCGTTGCAAAAATTTTGAGGTTTTTACTTCTTTATTTACTATTTTTCGACTATTGTTTTGCAACGATAGGGTAATTTTTAACCTTGTTGCTGCTTGTGCTCTTCCTATCGTTTGGCTGCGCCTCGACCAAGGTTTCGGACCGCGAGAGATTCTCGGCGGTAAAGCTTCCGCGGCCCGCCCAGATCATCGTGTATGATTTTGTGACAACCCCCGATGGCGTCGCCCCCGACTCGGACCTTGCCGGGCAGACTGCGGCGCCGGCCACACCGCCGGCCGCCGAACAGATCGAGCTGGAAAAGCAGCTTGGTATGCAGGTAGCCGAGGAGCTTGCCGCCAACATTCGAGCGATGGGCCTCTCTGCCGTGCGGGCGACATCTCAGACCGTTTCCCAAAAATGAACTTGGATCTTGATCGGCTCTCCTGGTGTTATGGCCTTCCAGGGAGAACCGGTTGCGCGTGCAAAAACCCTCCGCATTCCAGCTAATCAGTTGACAAAAGCAAACAATTGTATGATTCTGGCAAACAGATTTCAATGCGATTGCCGGAGGCTCATGATGTCACGAAATGATTCGGTTAGACGGGTTGAGGCCGTGCGAGAGTTCAATCGATTCTACACCCAGCAGATCGGCGTCCTGGCGGAAGCGTATCTTAAAAGCCCATTCTCGCTGACCGAGGCCCGCGTGATCTATGAGCTCGCCCAGCATGACGCAACGACGGCCACTGACTTGTGCAAGGAGCTGGGATTGAATGCCGGCTATCTCAGCCGGATCCTGCGCGGATTCAAAAAGCGCGGTTTAATTGAAACGCAGCCGTCCGACACGGACCGGCGGCTGAGTCTCTTAAAGTTGACCGCCCAAGGGCAACAGTCGTTTGCGTTTCTCAATTCGCACTCGCAAAACGAGATCGAGGCCTTGTTGAGCCGGATGCGTGCGGACGATCAAAAACGCCTGGTCGCCGCCATGCAGACGATTCAGCGCTTGATCGGTTCGGATCGCAGGCCCAAGGCAGCTTATCTGCTTCGCCCGCATCAACCCGGCGACATGGGGTGGGTGGTTCACCGTCACGGCGCGCTGTATGCCGAAGAGTACGGGTGGGATGAACACTTCGAAGCGTTGATCGCCGACATTGTCGCCCGATTCATTCGCCACTTCGACCCCCGGCGGGAGCGCTGCTGGATCGCGGAGTGCGAGGGGGAAAACGTCGGCTCGGTGTTCCTGGTCAGGAAGTCCAGACAGGTCGCCAAGCTGCGCCTTCTCCTGGTTGATCCGAAAGCCCGCGGCATGGGGATCGGCACCCGGCTGGTGGAAGAATGCCTGCGATTCGCCCGTCAGGCCGGCTACCGGAAAATTACCCTCTGGACGAACAGCATCCTGGTCGCCGCCCGCAAAATATATGAAAAGGCCGGATTTGAGATGCTTGAGAGCGAACCGCATCACAGCTTCGGGCACGACCTGATTTCGGAAACATGGGAGCGCCCGCTGTAAAGGTTGAATCGATGGCACGCCATTACGATGTCAGAAAGGCCCCCTCATTCACCTCATAATTGAGTCGCCCTTTCAAGTAAGTTGGGTCTTTTCTGTGGGAGCGGCTTTCCAGCCGCGATGAGCCGA
>JALOPB010000112.1 GCA_025454115.1 Desulfobacterales bacterium
CGGAGGTATAAAACCACTTCTAAGCATATCGGCCGGTGCAAGGCAATACTTGATGCCGAATGTCTCTTATTGACCCTGGACCGTTTCTGGCCGTAGATTAAGTCAACAAATTGGAAGGAGACATCGATATGGCACAGCCAACGGTGGAAATTATTGCAGCGGAGCCGCTCGCGGACACCCGGTGGCTGCGCTTGTTTCGGGTGGACTACCGTATCGGCAACCACGGCAACCGCTCCTGGGTGCTGGCCACCCGGAAAGAGCATCCTCGCTGCATGACCGGCCGGTTCGAGGCGCCCGACGCCGTTATCATCGTGGCCTGCCATCAGCCCACCTCCAAGATCGTTATGACTCGGGAATACCGGGTCGCCTTGGGCGATTACGAATATGCCTTTCCAGCCGGACTCGTTGAGGCCGGCGAATCCGTCGAAGATGCCGCCTGCCGCGAGCTGCGCGAGGAAACCGGGTTGAACGTGACACGGATCACCAGAAAGAGCCCATGCCTCTACTCCTCCGCAGGAATGACGGATGAGTCGATGGTCCTGGTGTATGCGGAATGCCATGGCGAGCCGTCCACTTCAGGCAACGAGGCATCGGAGATCATCGAAGTGATGCTCCTGTCCCCGGAGCAGGCCGGGCGCCTGTGCAGCGATCCTGCGCTTAAATTCGATGCCAAGGCATGGCTGGTGTTGTCCGGATTTGCCGCTATGGGCGCCATTTAAGAGCGGTCGAGAGATGCGCCGAGCTAAGCTCCGCCGGGTCTTTCCAGAGCCGACAAATCGCTGCAATCGAAACGCTGCCCGCATCCGCCGCAAACCAGCGGTTTGGCCGGGTCGGTTTGAATCCGGGGGACTTTCAGAGGCCGTTGACAACCCGGGCATACCATCTCGATGCCCGGACATACGTTTTCGGCAGTATCTTTCGCCATGGTGTTCATTCTCCTTCCAAGCTTTCAATCACTCCGTGGTCTTCTCACAACTTCAAGAATTTAATTCCCTCGGGTCCGCCTGTCCACCCGGGTTGACTTATCCGGGGCAATGTGGTGACTAAGCCTCCCATGCATACAGGCGATTACTATACCCGGCTGGAGGTGGAGCCTCAGGCGTCCACGCGGCAGATCAAGGCGTCCTACCGGCGCCTGGCCTTGGAACATCACCCGGATCGCAACCGCGACCATCCCGCCGCAGCCGAAATCATGAAGCAGCTCAATGAAGCTTATGCGGTTCTTTCCGATCCCGTCAAGCGGCGCGAATACGATGCCCTGAGGCAGCAGTTCGGAGCTTCGGGCCACAGCCGGTACCGAGACGCCCACAGCCAACAGGATATTTTCAGCGGCTCGGATATCAATGCGGTGTTCGAGGAGATGGCCCGCGCCTTCGGTTTCCGGGGTTTCGAGGACATTTTCCGGGATTTCTACGGACAAGAATTCCAGCGCTTCGAATTCAGGCGGCCGCGGGCCTCCGTCCGTGGATTTGTATTCAGGCGTTCGTTTCCGCCCGGCCGGGAGCGGACGCCCTCCGCCCCGGCGGTCGGACTGCTCAATCGCATGGTCCGTTCAGCTTTTCAAAAGCTGAGCGGCATCGAGCTGCCCGAACCCGGAGCTCACATTCAGGACCGCATTTACCTGGACCGGTCCATCGCCGAAGCCGGCGGTGCATACGCTTATTACCTTCAGGAGCGCTCCAAAAAGCTGATCGTCCAAATTCCACCGGGGGTGCGCGACAGGCAACGCATCCGGCTGGCTGGAATGGGCCATACGGGCAAGGCCGGCGGGAGTCCCGGCGACCTGTTCCTGGAAGTGCGCCTGCACCGGCCCTTTTTGAAACGATTGATGCAGTCTCTTTTCAAGCTTTTCAAACCGGCCGCCTGAGCCGGAAATTTCTTTCTCACGCCCGCACGGACTACTATGCCTCATTCGACCATGCCGTCCATCGGTGCGGCGAACCTCGGCTTTTGGATGATGCATCAATCCGTCCACGTCAGGTCTTACTTGACGGCATTGAACGAATTCTATACGCTGCACCGCAAAATCCAATTCAGCTCATAGCTGTACGGACGGGGAGACCGAACGTCAATGAAGCTATCCACGCGCAGCAGGTACGGAACGAGGTTAATCCTGGATATGGCCCAGCACCATGGCAAAACCCCCATCCAACTGGGTGAGATCGCCAGGCGGCAGAACATATCTTTGAAATATCTGGAACAGATCATCCGGCCGCTTAAACGGGCCCAATATGTCAAGAGCTTCCGCGGGTCAAAGGGCGGCCATATGCTGAACAAACCGCCCGATCAGATCACCGTCGGGGAAGTCGTGGCTCTGCTGGAGGGCGGCTCGATCCTGACCCATTGCTCCAAAAACCCGGCGGAATGCAGTCGGGCGGAAAAATGCCCCACTCGCTATCTGTGGTTGGAGGCATCCAACGCCTTATTCGAGCGGCTGAACCAGATTACGTTTGCGGACCTGCTGAACAGCGGCAAGGACGCACAGTCGGAAATCTGTGCCACGCTATCCTGATTGCGTGCCGCCTTACGGAAAAGAGAACGGGATGGTTGCCAAGCAGAGCCATCCCGTTCAAGGAGGAGAGAGATAATTCACCGAGCTTTGGTTTAAAAGTCCTGGGCAAACCTAAAAGGAGGTGTAAAAGGGCCTGCCCAGGAATAACAACCGCCTCGGTGACAGGCGGTCATTTCTTTTAAACCGATTGTATAGATACCGTCTGTGGATGGAACGTTACAAAATATTGTGGGGCGGCGCGGATTGCATCCGCTATATGGTGCCTTCAATCCGCCTCAAGCCGGCCGTCGACCTCCTGCAACGTCTCATCACTCTTGGAAAATTCCGGACGATTTCGGCATCCCGATGAAAGCACGCTCTCCCTTTGATGACCGCTACCGCTCGCTCTTGCAGAAGGCGGTCCGCCGCGGTCATGTCGAGTGGGTTTACGCGGCCAGCGCCCTCATTGAACATCTATCCATTCACACGGAGGCGTGGTTCGAAAAGCGGACGGCATTTATCGTGTTCGGGGACTGCTGGCCGCTCGGCGCGGAACTGGCGTTTACCCGGAAATTTCACAGCAAAGTCGCCGCGTTGATCCGGGTGACCCAGGCGACGAAATATCGGGATGCCACCGGCCTCGGTTTCCTGGGATATGCGCTGGCCCATGGCGACGAGACGGTGTTGGAGCAAGGCCCGGATGACCGGATCGTCCGCTTGATCGCCAAGGCCGTGCGGCAACCGGATGATTTTTGGGAATGGATCTGCGGCCAGCCCGCCGACCCTCCGCAGGCAGCGCTCATCGCCGCCGCCCGCCGTTACCGTGACGGCGGACGCCCGCATGACAGCGCAGTCGTCAAAGCCGCCGCCTACCTGGCTCTGAGCGGGCCGCTCCCCTGCCCTCAACCGGCAGCTGCCCCAGCCTCCGCGTTCCCCTATTGGGTGGTCTTCGACCGCCATACGAACGAAGGCAAACGCGCGCTGAGCGACATCGCACGCGACCTTCGCATGCAGCTACCCCAGTTGGAGTGGTGCCATTACTACTTCGAAGGGGCCAACACCAATGGTGAGCATCCTTCTCCGTGGTGGCAGCGCTATTGCCGATGGAATTTCCGCAGAATCGGCCTGAGCCCGGAGGAAGCCCTCCTGCTCTGGGAACCGGCACGCGATCAAATGGTGGATGCCCTGGCCGAGGAAGGCCATCGACTTCAGAATGATTTATATCGCTGGAAGCTGGCCAACCTGGAACGAATCGATGCATTGAAACGTCAGGTCGACTATTTCATCACCCGCCTGGACTCGCAATCGCGCGATCAGACCCAGCTGTTTTAAGGAGGCGCCATGTCACGCATTGTCGACCAACCGGAACGCTATTTCAGCCAGCTCGTCCGCAGGAACGACCCCCTGCTTCGGGAATTGGAGCAAGACGCCCATGCCGAAGGAATTCCGATTGTCGGGCCGTTGGTCGGGGAGCTGCTTTTCATCATTTCCGTCGCCATGCGCGCCCAAACCATCCTGGAGCTGGGAACGGCCACGGGCTATTCGGCCATCTACCTGGCGCGGGCCTGCGCCATAACCGCCGGCCGGTTGACCACTCTTGAAATCGACCCGGCTTTCGCCGCCCGTGCCCGGAAAAACCTTGAACGTGCCGGACTTCTACCGCATGCAACCGTCATTTGCGGAGAGGCGCTGCCGCGCATGTCGGAGATGAAAGGACCTTTTGACCTGATTTTCATGGATATCGACAAGATCGATTACGCCCGCACCCTCAACGACTGCCACCGACTTCTGCGTCTGGGCGGGTTGCTCGTGGCGGACAACATCGCGTTCCCCGATGCCGATGAATTCAACCGCGCCATTTTCAGCGATGCAGCCGGCTGGCAGCCCGTATCCCTTCTATCCTTTCTGCCCGGCCATTCCCCGGAAAAAGACGGATTGTGCCTCGCTCTGCGCTGCTGAAAACGCTGCGATACCCATAGTTCGACGCGCGGCCGGCCGGCGGCCGGCCTCCATCACTTCGGGGCTGCCGGGATCTGCGGAGGCGGGGCGCCTTTCGGCTGAACGTCTTCTGCAGCAAGCGGTTTTTTTCCTTTGGCCGTATGGGCGGCGCTGCCGGTCTTCGGGGCGGGTTTTTGCTCCGGCCGAGGAGGAGGTTGAACCCCCGGCGGATGCCCGGGACGATGAGGGTCCCTGTAGTAGAGGTTGTTGTTTTCACGGTAATACCCGCGGTAAAGATTCGGATGCCCGGGTCGTCCCTGATAATACCGCGGCCCGTAAACCGAATACCCGCAGCTACCGTAACGCAGGTAGTAATCCTGGTCGCAGTCGTCATCCTCGGTGGATTCCAGCGACTTCGGCTGAACCGACCGGGCTTCGTTCATCCGGCGCTCGGCCTCATCCAGCCGCATCTGCGCCTCGCGCTCCCGGACGGCCAGACCGGCTTTGCGCTCCTCAAGCTCTATGTTCTGGCGCTCCAGTCGCAGCCGCCGCTCATCCTCGATACGCCGACGGTCGGCCTCGGCATCGTAGGGCGCTTCCTCGATGGTTTCGAGGATCGACGCACCGGGCGGAGGCGGTTCGTTGCTGAAATGGGTCACACCGTTCGCATCTTTCCAGCGGTAGATATCCGCCTGAGCCGGCGCGCAAACCAGGAGCGCCAGGGCCAGCCCGAAGGCGATCGTTCGTCGTTTCATGGGAGCCGTCCTGCGTTCACCTGAAGATTTTTTAGGAATTGGTTTCGAGTTGCATGCTTCGTCTTTCAAATGGGCTCCGGTCGGTTCGGGTTCGGCCTCCCATGTTCGTTTT
Source organism: Desulfobacterales bacterium (assembly GCA_025454115.1). Lineage (GTDB taxonomy): Bacteria > Desulfobacterota > Desulfobacteria > Desulfobacterales > SpSt-501 > SpSt-501. The sequence continues at coordinate 5,297 of JALOPB010000112.1, forward strand.
GACGTCCGAGGCGTTGGACCGGTTTACCATGGCCTTACACCTGCCCGGTTTCGCATTGTACGATAATTTCCCAGGCCTCTTCCGCCGCATCCACATAGGTGAACAGGTTCAGGTCCTGCTCTGAAATCGTACCTTCGTCCACCAGGGCCTGAAAATTGATGATCCGCTCCCAAAACGTTTTACCGAAGAGCAGAACCGGTATCTTGCGGACCTTTCCGGTCTGGATCAGCGTCAGGGTCTCGAAGAGTTCATCCAGGGTTCCGAAGCCGCCGGGGAAAGCGATCAGGCACTTGGCGCGCATGATCAGGTGCATCTTACGGATGGCGAAGTAATGAAAGCGGAAATTCAAATCCGGCGTAATGTAAGGGTTCGGGAGCTGTTCGTGGGGCAGGACGATGTTCATGCCGATGCTCGCGGCGCCGGCGTCGTGGGCGCCGCGGTTGGCGGCCTCCATAATGCCCGGTCCGCCGCCAGTCATCACCACGAAGTGATGATCGTCGCTGTGCGCGGCGATGAGGCGGCCCAGCCGGCGTGCCTCATCGTAGTACCGGCTGTTGGCCGCCTGGCGTTCGGCCAGCCGGAGCTTCTGCTGAAGAACACGGTTTTCCGGATCGTGATTCAGCTCGACCTCGGCCTGGCGCACGGCCTCCCGGGCGGCCTGCGGCTCCGAGATTCGTGCGCTGCCGAAGATCACGATCGTCGACTCGATATGATGCTCCTGAAGCGTGAGTTCGGGTTTGAGAAGTTCAAGCTGCAGCCGCACTGGCCGCAGTTCGTCTTTGAGCAGGAAGTCCGGGTCCTGGAAAGCCAACCGGTAGCTGAGGGACTGGCAGTGCGCCGCATCGACCGGTTTGCCGGCAATCCGGGCGTCCTCGTGGGCTGATCGAAAAATACGTGTTCTCGGCAGTTGAACCGTCATTCAGTCCTTCCTTTCCTGGGGGGCCTTGCTACGGATGCTCTTTGCGGCATCGACCTTAGCAGAGCCCGCGCAGCCCGCGCAACAGGATAAGAAGGGAGTCGGAAGGCGTTGGTCGCTCCGTTTGACAGCAGATGGTCGTCAGGCAACGGTATCCAGCAAATGCCCCAACATTTCATCCTCGGCTTTCACGGTTTTCAGATTGGCCTTGAACCCGTATACGGTTGTGATGAGCTCGGGGATTTCCTCCTCAAGGGCCACGTTGGAACTCTCGCGGACGGTGGGTTCGTCGCTCCAGTGCGGCTCTAACGGAAGCCCCGGCGTCTCCATCCGCTGCTCCCGGACCTCAACCTCGCCATGGCGTCCTTCCTCCAGCACGGCTCTCGATTTCTTGTAGCCGTTGGTGTTGACGTTGGCGATGTTGCCTGCGGTAATACCCAATTTCTGCCCAAAAGCCTGCAGGGCCGATAGGGTGGTATTGAGCGGCGGTAGCACGGCAGCCTCCTTCCGGAGCGGTAAAATGAAAAACTTCCCATGATGCCGTTTTTCCTGACGGTGCAGTCCTCCAATCTTTTTAATCGAGAGAGCCCGTCGCGGAAGATGCACGCGCATCCGAGAAGTTACCGGATCAGTATTCAAAATTGGTGCCAGATGCCGTAAAAATTCTTTTTAACCGACCCGCATGGACCCGCAAAATGCCCGGCTCGCATGTCGCTTCGAGCACGGCGAACAATCTTTGGGCTGCAACACGCTAAAAAAATTAAATTTATCCCTGTGGTCGCGATGACAGATCCACTCCACCCGGCTTGTTACAAGCGTATCAGTTTCCATATGGTTGCCCGAAAGACAGGAAAGTTGAAGAGAAACCGAATGCCGAATTTCGTCAATTTTCCAGCCAAAAAATGTCAATCCGCAAATGGGGCCATTGAATCAGCCTGGCGTCAATGGTATCGGTCGGACCGGCAGGCACTCTTCCGGATCGAGGAGGCCATTGACACGTTGGGGAAGGCCAGCTAAGCCGTTTGCAAGGACATACCATGAATTTCGAATTCGCCACCGCCACCCGCATCGTGTTCGGATGCGGGGCCGCGAAACGCATCGGAACGGAAGCTGCTGCTTTAGGTCGGCATGCGTTCATTTTAACCGGCTCCCGGCCGGAGCGGTCGATTTCTTTAATGCACCAGCTCGAAAACCTTCATGTCCGGCACACGCTGTTCCGGGTCGTGCAGGAACCGACCATCGAGCTGGTTCAGGCCGCCGTGCGACAAGCCGTCGCCGGCAACTGCGATCTCGTGATCGGTGTGGGCGGCGGGAGCGTCATCGACGCCGGCAAAGCGGTCGCCGCCCTCTTGACGAACGGCGGCGACCCCTTGGATTATCTGGAGGTGATCGGGTCCGGCCGGGGGCTTGAACGCCTGTCGGCGGCTTTCATCGCTGTCCCCACGACGGCCGGAACCGGCGCCGAAGTCACCCGCAACGCCGTTCTCGAATCCAGGGCGCATCAGGTCAAGGTGAGCATGCGCAGCCCATTCATGCTGCCGCGACTGGCGGTGGTCGACCCGGAGCTGACGTTTTCCATGCCGCCCCACTTGACCGCCGCCACCGGCCTCGACGCATTGACGCAGCTCCTGGAGGCGTTTGTCAGCCGCGCCGCCAACCCCCTGACGGACGCCATCTGCCGCGAAGGCCTGGCGCATGCGGCCCGGTCTTTGTTGCCGGCATTCAACAAAGGTGACGACCATGCCGCCCGCGAAGGCATGTCCCTGGCCAGCCTTTTCGGAGGCCTGGCGCTGGCCAACGCCAGGCTCGGTGCCGTCCACGGCATCGCCGGGCCTTTCGGCGGCGCATTCAAGGCTCCCCACGGGGCCATTTGTGGAAGGCTGTTGCCTTTCGTTGTCGCCGCCAACCTCACCGCCCTTTACCGGCGGGCATCCGACTCACCGGCTCTTGCCCGCTTTGAGGAGCTGGCCAAAATCATCACCTCGAATTCAAGCGCTGGCGCAGAAGACGGCATTATCTGGCTTCGAAACCTCTGCGACCGATTGGGGGTCCCGGGACTTTCGACCTATGGGTTTACTTTGGCGCATACACAGGATCTCATAGCCAAATCCATCCGCTCCAGCAGCATGCGCGGCAACCCGATCGATCTGACGACGCAGGAGCTCGAAATGAAATGATTCGTTCCTTCCCGCCGAACCACCCTTTATTGTTTCAGGCAGGTTGCTTATACTTCAGCCGTGAGGATGTTGGAGCCATTTAAATAGGTTTCGGATGGTTGCGGCGCGCTGCGGCCGAAAAACCGCCCTGCCGATGAGGGATAGTGCCGCATCGAACCGGAGTAATGACATGCACCTGCGTTTCTTCATCTCAATCGTATTCCTGGTCTTCCTGGCTGTCGGCGGCGGGCGCGCGGAGGCGGCCCAGACCCCGCTCATCCGTCTGGTGAAAAAGATCCAGCCGGCGGTGGCGACGGTCATCGCCTATGACCTCGAGCGCAACATTTCGAACATCGGGACCGGCTTTTTCATCAATCCACAGGGGCACCTAGTCACCAACTTCCATGTGCTCGCCGGACGGTACGCGGCCGATGTGCGGACCGCCGCCGGGCGGTCCTATCCGGTCAAGGCGGTTGTCGCCGACAACCGGGCGGCGGACCTGCTGAGGCTGCAGGTGGAGATCCCGCCGGCGGAAACGGCCTGGATCCCGTTGGATGAAGAGGTTCCCGAAATCGGCGAACGCGTCGTGGTCGTGGGCAGTCCCATGGGCCTGGAGCAGACCGTCAGCGAGGGCATCGTTTCGTCCGTGCGGGAGATTCCGCCCGTCGGCACCGTCTTTCAGATGTCCGCTCCCATTTCGCCCGGGTCCAGCGGCAGCCCCGTGGTCAACACCAGGGGCCGGGTGGTCGGGATTGCGACCTTCCAGTTCATCCAGGGCCAGAACCTGAACTTCGCCGTCACCGCCCGGCAGATCCGTGCCCTGCGGAAACTGGACGCCGCCCTGTCGGTTTCGGAGTGGACCTTCAGCCATCTTCGAAACAAACCGAAAGCCGCCGAAGCTCTGTGCCAGAGCGGTTTCAGCTTTTCAGTCAAAGGGGAGAGCCGCCAGGCGCTCGAGTACTTCAGGCAAGCCACCGAAACCGACCCGTCGGATGCGGACGCCTGGAGCGGTCTGGGATCCTGCTACGCCGGCCTGAACCACCCGGAGGACGCGGTTGCCGCATACCGGCAGGCGGTCGCCGCCAAGCGGTGGCCGCTTATCAAGAGGCCATCGCCATCAACCCGCAGTTCGAGGCGGCCTATTTCAATTTGGGCCTGGCGTTTTCACGCCAGGGCCGCTACGAGGAGGGGCGCCGGGCGTTCGAAAGCGTGGTCCGCCTCAACCCCGAAGCCGCGCCGGCCCATTACAACGCCGGCCTCGCTTACAGCCAGCTCGGGCGTTTCGAGGATGCCCTCGGCGCGCAGAGGGCCGCCATCCGGCTGGACCCGGATTTTGCGCCGGCCTACTATGCCTTGGGGGAGGCTTTCAACCGGCTCGGGCGCGACGCAGAGGGGGTTCAGGCCTACCGGGAGGCGATCCGGGTGGACCCGGAATTCGCGCCGGCGCATTACGCCATCGGGGCCGCCATGCTGAAGAAGGGCGATAAGATCGACGCGCTGGACCAGTTCAAAATTTTGAAAAAGCTCGATTCGGAGCTGGCCGACAACCTTTTCAACCGGATCTATCCGAACGATGAACCCGCCCAAAAAACTAAGAGAACTTCCAAACAGCCGCAACCATAACTGCTTCGGCTGCAGCCCGGCCAACCCATCCGGCCTGCAGATGAAGTTCCTCACGGACGGTGAGGCGGTCTACTCGCAGCTGGAGGTGCCCGAGCATCTGTGCGGCTGGAGCAACATCGTCCACGGCGGCGTGCTCACCACCATCCTGGATGAGATCATGAGCTGGTCGGCCATCCACCTGCTGAAGCGCATCGCCCTGACCCGCACGCTGACGGTGGAGTTCCTCAAGCCGGTGCCGGTGGGTCGTGCGTTGCGGGCCGAGGCCCGCGTGCGGGAGGCCGACGGGAAAAACGACGCCATCACCGACGGCGTGATCTACGACCCGCGCGGCGACGCCTGCGCCCGCGCCACCGCCAACTTCAAGGTCTTCTCCCCGGCCGTCGCCCGGCGCCTGGGCATCGCCGACGAGGCGACCATTCAATGGTTCGAGCGGATCTTTGCTTTGGACGAATAGGGAGATGGAGCGATCAGGGTGACCGCCAAGAAGCATTCGTCTCGTTTCGACGGCCCGTCGCCATCGCGAGGTCTGGGCGGGCTGGTGCGGGACATCACCGATTTGGTTTATTGCATGCTTCTGGTGATGCTCGCACCCTATTGCATGATCCATTATTACAAGCCGTTTCCGGAGGCCTTGGGGGCCATCGGCGCAGGACTGGTGCTCGGCGTTCTTGCCTGGCGGACCGAGACGATCATCTACGGATGGTTTCTCCACTATGCAGTGGCTCTGAGCATGGATCTGCTCGCTCTGTGGCAGGCCGGCCGCCTTTAACGGACCAATAAGGAATCATCGGCCATGTTCAACGTCACGGAAGACTGGAAGGCGGCCTACCCGGATGCCCATGCCGGCATCCTGGTGATGCAATCCGTGGACAATCCCACTACCGGCCGTTCAGGAAGACCTATCACGTCCAGGCCCAGATCGAATCGATCGTCTTCAAAGGCAAGTCGATCCCCAACGTCGCCGCTTTAGTGGAGGCCATGTTCATGGCCGAAGTCAAGAACCTGCTCCTGACAGCCGGGCATGATTTCGACCGTTTGGATCTGCCGGTGACGCTGAGCGTCGCCGGCGGAAGCGAGCGCTGCATGCTCCTGCGCGGCCAGGAACAGGTTTTGAAGGCCGACGACATGTTCATGGCGGATCGATCCGGCGTGATCTCCAGCATCGTTTACGGCCCGGACCGGCGCACGCAGATCCGCGCCGGGACGCGCAATGTGCTGTTTGCCGTATATGCTCCGGCCGGGATATCGGCTGCGGCGGTCCAGGCGCACCTCGAGGATATCCGCGACTATGTGAGGGTCGTGTCGCCCG
>JALOPB010000113.1 GCA_025454115.1 Desulfobacterales bacterium
GCCGCCGTGTCGAAATACACGTTCTTCAGCCGTTCCTTAACCTCTTTCTTAAGAAGGTTGAAAAAAAACAGCCCCCCGCCCCAATGGGCCAGGATAATGATATTGTGAGGAAATCGCGACACCAGTTGATAGATTTGGGCCAGCGTGTTGGGGGTCTTGCCGGGGTAGCTGTGCCCCACGGGCTCGTTGGTGTGGACCAGGACCGGCCGGCTGCGTTCGCGGCAGAGATCCATGACAGGCAACAGTCGCGTCAGACACGCTTCATCGAATCCGGATTGGTAGAGCGCCAGTTCCCCGATTCCGGCCATACCGGCGTCCAGGCAGCGCTCGGCCTCTTCGGCTGCTTCGCTGGCGGATAGATCGAAGCACCCGAAGCCGATCAATCGGTCGGAGTGTTGTTGGGTCGTTTCCATGATATAGTCGTTGTGCCGCTTGAAGGTCTCCGCGTTCCGCCACGGGAAGCCGAAGACGATCGATTTATCGACACCGTTGTCATCCATCGCCTTCAGAAGCTCAGGTGCGCCCGCCAGGCGTGACTTGGGAGATCTGTAAAGCAGATCGAAGGCTGGTTCCGACCGGCAGTAGCATTCCCTGCCGGAACAAATGGACTCAGGAAACAGGTGGGTGTGGAAGTCTATAACCATCATGGCCTTCCCGTGTATATCATAAAAATGCGGCGATGGCACCGGCGCGCCGTCAAGCATGAGACAAAATTTGAACGACGATAGCTTTAAACTGCAGATAAAATCCCCCGCCCTAAGCGGCCGGGTCTTGACGAGAGGCGCAAAAATTTTAACGGCTAATTGGACCATCCAATTAGCCGTTAAGGAGGAGAACAGATGAAGAAATTACTAGGCTTTGAAATCTATTATGCAAGCTTCTTGCCAATTTATTGACACCACTGCCCTTTTCGCCAGAAAAATAAATAAATAGTTTTAAATCAGTATGTTAAAATATGCTAATGAATGACCCCGTTGCGTCTGACAACGTATGAGAACCTTTTTTCGGGGTGTTAGCGTTCAGGATTATAAACACCCCAACCCGCTGTTATTAAAAAAGGTGTTGTTTTTAATAGTATTTTTTACTAAAAGCAGTGGTTCAAAAATTTGAACCGCCCATTCGGCCTAAAGTTCAATTTATGTTTAACATTTTTAAATTATTTGTAATTATTATTGTTTATAGGCTTGAACACGGCTGTTTAATGCCAAGTTGGATGCGCCTTAAAATGCTGGCTTGCTGAGTTCCAATGCTTGAAACCGAATCCATAAAACGTAACCCGATGTTCGTCTATCTCGTGGTCTTGACCATCAGCTCAACGGTCGGCCTTCAAACCTGGACCACACTTTTCAACAACTTCGCCGTGGACGTTGCTGAACTGGGCGGCAACCATGTGGGGATGATCCAGTCCATTCGAGAAATTCCAGGTTTCCTAGCGCTTCTAGCGGTCTTCGTGATCCGCTTCGTTCGGGAGCACCGGCTCTCCGCCGTTTCAATCCTCGTCCTGGGGGCCGGGCTGGCGACGACCGGTTTTTTTCCTTCTTACACAGGCATCGCTGTCACAACCCTGGTGAGCAGCTTCGGGTTTCACTATTACGAAACGACCAATATGTCCCTCACCCTCCAGTATTTCAAGAAGCACGAGTCGCCCTGGGTGTTCGGAAAGCTCACCAGCCTGGCCGCAGCCACCAGCATTGGCATTGGACTCTTGATCTGGGTGATGATGTCCTTCCTCAGTTTCAGCCAGGTATATCTCGTCGTCGGCGGGTTGATTGCCGCCGCCGGGCTTTGGGCCTTAACCCGCGACCCTTCGGATCCCCGGGCGCTTCCCCAGCGCAAGCAGATGATCCTGCGAAAACGCTACTGGCTCTTTTACTTTCTTACGTTCATGGCCGGTGCGCGTCGCCAGATCTTCATTGCGTTCTCGGTGCTCCTGCTGGTACAGAAATTCAACTACTCGGTCCAAGAGGTGACGATTCTTTTCGTCATCAACAACAGCATCAATTATTTCTTGAGCCCACTGGTGGGCAAGAGCATCATCCGCTTCGGCGAACGCAACGTATTATCTCTGGAATATTTGAGCGTGATCTTCATTTTCAGCGCTTACGCCACCACGGACTCCAAGCTGCTGGTCGCGTTCATCTATATTTTGGACCAGATCTTCTTCACCTTCGCCATCGCTATTCGCACCTATTTCCAGAAAGTGGGGGATCCTCAAGATATCGCCCCGAGTATGGCCGTCGGTTTCACCATCAACCACCTGGCAGCGGTATTCCTGCCGGCAATCGGCGGAATGCTGTGGGTGATCGACTATCGCATCCCCTTCTTCGCGGGCGCAGCCATGGGCTTCATTTCGCTGATAGCGGTGCAGAAAATAAGAACAGCGAAAGACTGAAAGCCATCAGCCGCGACCACCTCATTTCCAAACCCCCTGGATCACCGCATCGCACTGGAGGCAGCGCCCGTCCCTCACGTTAAGGTTGCTCACCTGGAATCCTCGGCGCTCAATGAGCATTGCATTGCATGCCGGACAGAACGTGTTCTCTCCCGTATCACCGGGAACATTGCCGGTGTAAACATACTTGAGTCCAGCCGCCAGTCCGATCTCCCGCGCCGCCCGCAATGTCTGAAGCGGAGTATGCGAGCGGTCCGTCAGCCGGTACGTAGGATGGAAGCGGCTGATGTGCCAGGGAGTATCCGGCCCTAAATCGGATGCCAGGAACGACGCCAGCGCATGCAACTCCTCGGGGGCATCGTTCAGGCCCGGCACGACCAGGGTCGTGACCTCTACGAACACGCCGATGGATTTCATTTTCCGGAGGGTCTCCCGGACATGCTCCAGCTTCGCGCCGCAGATGTTCCTGTAATAATCTGGGGAGAAGGCTTTCAGGTCGACATTCGCAGCGTCTAAAAACGGAGCGATCATATCAAGGGCCTCGGCTGTCATGTATCCGTTCGTGACGAACACGTTGCGCAGACCTCTCGAATGGGCCAGCCGGGCGGTTTCGAGGGCGTACTCGAAAAAGATAGTGGGCTCGGTGTAGGTGAAAGCAATGCTACGGCAGCCGGCCTTCTCGGCCGCCGTTACAACCTGACTGGGTTTCACGCTGTCGCCGATGATGGCACCGCCGTGGTCGGTCGGCAGCTGGGCGATATCGGCGTTTTGGCAGAACCGGCAGCGGAAATTGCACCCCACGGTGGCGATAGAATACGACGAGGACCCCGGCAGGAAGTGGAACAGCGGTTTTTTTTCGATGGGGTCGATGTGCCGTGCAACCAGCCGCCCGTAGACCAGCGTGTACAGGACGCCGCTTCTATTTTCACGCACATGGCAGATACCGCGCTGACCCTCGGCAATGACACAACGATGGCAGCAGAGCGCACACCTCACCTGATGGTCTTCGAGTTTTTCATAGAGGAGTGCTTCCATAAGCGTCCGACCCCGCACGTGTTGATCAGAAGAAAACCTCTCAGCACGACCGAATTTTTTGATCCTGGGTTCGGTCCGCTGTCATCCCGGCACTTCCTCCGGCGCATGGCTGCGCTGATACCGGACGGTCAGCGGGCGCGTCCGGAACCGCGGAATCAGAACGACAACCATTCCGGCAAACGCACCGAAAGGGCAACGCTGCAGAAATGGCTGCTCGAAGCTGGACGCAAACTTGCCGGAGGGCAACGGTAGCTGGCACACCGTGCGCCAGGCTATCGGCACATCGCCCGCCAGATCATAAATCATGTGCTTTAATTTCCAGACACTGAAAAAGCGGGCGTGATTGTAGATCGACGGCGAGAACATGCCCCGTACCCGACGCTCGACCCCCTTGATCGCGTAACGGTTTAACACACCGATAAACAGACGGTCCTTGGCTACGCGGCAGGCTTCAGCAAGGGCTTTCTTGGCATCCTCTACGAACTCCAGTGTCGTAAACAGGCAGGCGTGATTAAACGAATTGTCGTCGAAAGGCAGATCTTCGGCAAACCCGCGATAAAGGTCGACACGGTTGCCGGCCTTACTCAGTGCGATGTCAAGCATGTAGGTCGACGGGTCAATACCCGTCACCTTCAAACCCATGTCTAAAAAGGCAGGCAGGCAAAATCCGGCGCCGCATCCGATATCAAGGATCGACTCACCCGCACGGGGCTGAAGCATGTCGCGCAGAAGCTGGATTTCCATCTGAAAAGCCAGTTCGTTTTCCGGCTTTCCCATCCATTTCTCGTACGCAACGGCCTCGTGGAAGTCGAAGACATGTCCCATGGAAGATAATTTAAGGAATTCAACCGATTGAGTCAACAACTCTCCGCCAATCGGCGATCCTTAGTGAAGACGGCGAAAACCCGGACGCTTAAGACCTGGTTTCGTCCGTCACAGGCGGTTCCACCGGATCCCCGGTACCGGGAGCTGCCGCTGCGGATGGCGCAACACCGGACTCAGCGGATGGAATCCGTTTTTTACGTCGGCGACGGCGGCGTTTCTTGGGCTTTTCGACCTTTTCGATTTCTTCGGTCATGGCGTCCGGTGAGTCGACCGGCGCCTCTATGGGCGTTTCGATCTCGGATGCAGCGACATCAGGGATAGGTTCTTCCGCAACGGGCTCTTCCGGCTCGGGGCCAAAACCAAAAAAGGCACCCGGGACGCGCTTGAGCTTCGGCCGGGTTGGCGGTGCGTCGGGTGCAGGCCGCCTCGATTCCCGTTCACGCCCACGGCCTCGTCCTCGGCGACCGTTTTTCCGGTCGCGCCTCTCAAGCAGCGCAGGGTCTTCCGGCCGGGAGCGGTCTTCGCCGTACCAATCCTCCTCGGCCCAAACCACCGGAATTTTGTAACCCAGCATCGTCTCTACCGGCTCCAGATGAAAAACATACTCTTCACATGCCAGCGAGATCGCCTTGCCGGTTTTGCCGGCTCGTGCCGTACGGCCGATACGGTGGACATAATTCTCGGCATCCTGGGGAATGTCGTAATTGATCACGTGGCTGATATCCTCCACGTGGATGCCGCGCGAGGCCACGTCGGTAGCCAACAGAATCTTGATCTGCCCGTTCTTGAAGCGTTCCATGAGCTTGAAACGCTTCTGCTGCGGCAGGTCGCCCGTAATGCCTTCGGCCGGAAACCCGTTGGCCTTCAGTCTGCGGGTCAACCGTTCTACGGCGATCTTCATGTTGACAAAGATCAGCATCCGCGTGAACTCTTCGCGCTGAAGCAAGCCCAGCAGAAGCTGAAACTTTCGCTCGCTGCCCACATGAAACAGGGATTGCTCGATTCCCGCGACGGTCACTTTATCCGGTATCACGGAAATGAATTCGGGCAGGTTCATGAACTCATACGTCAGCTCCAGCACCCGGTAGGAAAGGGTCGCCGAAAAAAGCATGGATTGGCGCTTCTCATAGTGCGGCAGCTTGCGGAGGATGAATCGCATGTCCTTTTCGAAGCCGAGATCGAGCAACCGGTCGGCTTCGTCAATGACTAAAAACTTGATGTCTTTTGTTTTGAGGATCCCCTGCTTATAGTAGTCAATGATCCGCCCCGGAGTACCGATGACGATGTCAGTTCCCTTTTGAAGTCCCTCGGCCTGCTCCCGATAGTCGATTCCGCCGACCACCTCGAGCAAGGTAATGTCCGTGTGGCGGCTTAGAACCTGGGCTTCTTCGAAAATCTGGCGAGACAACTCCCGCGTGGGCGCCATGATGATGGCTTGAGGCAGGCCGGTCTTGCGGTTCGGCATACCCAGCAGCCGACTGATAACGGTCACCAGGAATGCGGCCGTCTTGCCGGTGCCGGTATGGGCTTGTCCGGCGACATCGCGACCGCGCAAAAGCACGGGCAGGGACTCGGCCTGAATCGGGGTACAGCATTCGAACCCACCCTCCGCAAGCCCTCTCAACACTTCCGGGGGCAGGTTGAAAAAATCGAACCGTGTCGCAGTCAAGAACTCCGGACGAGGCGCGCGCGGGCTGTCCACGGGTGCTTCGGACTCATCCACCATAAACCTTTTGTCACCTTCCATTTTCAGGTCCGGTGGCGGCCGTCCAAGCCGGTCCCGAACGCAATTTTGCCCGATTATAGCGGGCTTTCGAGATTTTGCAAGCTTATAGATTGACTTTGAGTGGCCCTGATTTTTATGTTAAACAATTCTTGGAATTGGCGGTAAAGCGATTCTCGGGTCCTAACATCTGTAATGGATAACATCGTGAAAGAGTTTTTTAAGGTGCTGGATATCGAAACGGTGCTCGACCTGGTGTCGCAGTTTCCTCCGGTCGCGGCCGAGCCAGTAGGCCTGGCGGCTGCGGGTGGCCGAATTCTGGCGGAGGACGTGCTGGCTCCTGAAAATTTACCAGGCTTCGCCCGTTCCACCGTTGACGGCTATGCCCTGTGCGCTGCCTCGACGTTTGGCGCCAGCGAGTCCGGTCCGGCTTTCTTTCAGATCGTCGGTGCCGTCGCCATGGGTGAAACGTCTCGGATGTCCGTCTCATCCGGCCAGGCGGTTCGTATCGCAACCGGTGGCATGCTGCCGCCAGGCGCTGACAGTGTCGTGATGATCGAGCACACCGAAGCGCTGGACGACACGGCTATCGAAGTATTCCGTTCCGTAGCTCCCGGCCAAAACCTTATTGCAGCCGATGAGGATTTCGAGAGGGGTGCACGAATTGCCGCCGGCGGTCGACACCTTCGTCCCCAGGACATCGGCATTCTGGCGGCCTTCGGCCGAACTCAGGTCCATGTATTTCGCCGGCCGGTGGTGGGGATCATCTCCACCGGTGACGAGCTCGTATCCATCGACACCGTTCCGGCTCCGGCCCAGGTCCGGGATGTCAACAGCTACACCCTGGGCAGCCTGGTCGCTGACACCGGTGCAGTTGCCAAAGGTTTCGGCATCGTCAAAGATGATTTCCCCTCTCTTTACGCGGCATGCGCCCAGGCGTTGGATTGCTGCGACATGGTGCTGATTTCCGGCGGCAGCTCGGTCGGAGTTCGAGATTATACGGTGGAAGCGATCTCGGCATTTGCCGACTCGGAGATCCTGGTGCATGGAATCGCCATCAGCCCCGGCAAACCGACCATTTTAGCGAAAGCGGCCCAGAAGCCTCTCTGGGGGCTGCCCGGGCACATCGTATCGGCGATGATCGTTTTCACCCGGGTTACACGGCCGTTTCTGCGGCACATCGGCGGGTGGAGCAACCCCCGCGCGGCTGACGTTGCAATCCCCGCCCGGCTGAGCCGTAATTTGGCCTCGGTCCAGGGACGCACGGACTTCATCCGCATTCGACTCCTGAAACGCGGCACCGAGCTATGGGCCGAGCCCGTATTAGGAAAATCGGGACTGCTCAACACCATGATCCACGCGGATGGCATCATTGAGATCGGCAAGAACATCGAGGGGCTGGAGGAGGGAACTCCGGTGGAGGTGATGTTGTTTTAATGAGGGTTTAACCCTTAAACCTTAAACGTCTTTTCTGTAACCCCATGCCTCGTAACGTCTACTTGAAGATGAAGTCTCTGGAGGAAGCGCGCCGGATCGTAGCCGAGCGCCTCGCGCCCCTGCGGACCCTGCCGACCGAGAGCCTGCCGGCGCCGGAGGCCGTCGGCCGCGTGCTGGCAGCGCCTGTCTTTGCAGCCATTTCTGCGCCGAACTACCACGCCGCCGCCATGGACGGAGTCGCCGTCAAGGCCGAAACCACCTACGGCGCCAGCGAAGGCCACCCGAAAGAGCTGATATCCGGGCACACGGCTTTCTTCGTCAATACCGGCAATGTCCTGCCGGAGGGCATGGATGCCGTGATTATGATCGAAAACGTCCAGGTGCTGGACGAGCAGCGCATCGTCATCGAAGCACCGGCCTTCCCGTGGCAGCATGTGCGCAAAATCGGCGAAGACATCGTCGCCACCGAGTTGCTGTTCCCGCGATATCATCGGATCACGCCGTATTGCCTGGGAGCGCTGTTGACCGGCGGAGTCGTCCGCGTGCCGGTGATGAAAAAGCCCCGAGTGCAGATCATCCCCACCGGCACGGAATTGGTGGACTGGCGCACCACACCGTTGACGGACGTACGGCCGGGCCAGGTGCTGGAAACCAACTCGTTCGTCCTGGGTCGACTGGTGGAAGACTGCGGCGGAACTTATACCCGCCACGAGATGGTTTCAGACGAAATCCAACGAATAAAGGCTGCCGTGGAAACCGCGCTTGCCGACGGCTGCGACTGCGTGTTGATCTTGGGCGGCTCGTCGGCGGGAGCGGAAGACTACGCCCGCGCGGTCCTTGACGATCTCGGGGAGGTTCTGGTCCACGGTGTTACCATCATGCCCGGCAAACCGGCAGTGGTCGGTGCGGTGGGGGAAACGCCGGTGTTTGGCATTCCCGGCTATCCGGTCTCAGCCATCATCGTTTTCGAA
>JALOPB010000114.1 GCA_025454115.1 Desulfobacterales bacterium
CACCGCCGGAGGGAACATCAGCGCGGCGGCCAAGGCCGTCGGCATGCAGCGGCCCAACTTCTCCATCCTGCTGAAACGGCACGGCATCACCCCCGGCCGGGGAGCTGACACCAGCACTTCGAATGAACCCCTCTGACTGGCGTTCCGCCAGCCATACGGCCATAACAATATGAAGATAATTGAAAAATAGATCTGCCCCGGCCGCGGGCGTATGGTCGGCGATACGCCTTCAACCCTGAAAGACGGCCCTCCAATTCCCTGCATAGTTACAACAATTTGATATTTCAAACAATTCATGAACTTCCGGGTTGCCCCTGCGAGCGGCACGCGGCTTGCTTGGTAGCATGGCAGGACCGCTCAAACAGGAGGATCGACCATGTTTACCTTCCAAGACACCACCATTAGCCGACCGCAGCCGGTCCCGCCCAGCATTCTCGTGATGGAGGATGAAATGAGCGTGGCCAAGGGCCTTGAAATCGTTCTCAGCGAAGAAGGCTACGCCGTGGATCTGGCCATGACCGGACGCGATGCCCTGGATCGCTTTTCGCAGAAGGCGTTCGACCTGCTGGTGGCGGACCTGCGGCTGCCGGATATCAGCGGCCTGGACGTCATCCGCGAGGTGAAGACGCGGCGGCCCGAGACCGGTGTGGTGGTCATCACGGGCTATGCGAGCGTTTCCTCCGCGGTGGATGCGATGAAGCTGGGCACGTTCGACTACCTGCCCAAGCCCTTCACCGAGGATGAGATCAAGACGGCCGTGGGCGACGCGCTCAAGGGACAGAAATCGGACCGCACCGAAGAGGTGATCCAGAAGGTCGAAAAATGCGAGGAAGACAAGCTCATCCAGAAACGCGAGGTCGTCGCGGTTCTGGACCGCACCCGGCTGGACGAGGGCTTCTGGAAGGCGCTGATGGAGCGGGGTTCCGAGGTTCTGGAGGGCTACCGGCTGACCACCGAAGCCAAGGCGGCGATCGTCTCGGGCGATGTGCAGTGGATCCGTGACCATATCGGAACGCTTTCGGGCGATCAGCTCCGCTTCATCCACAAGCGGCTGGAACGGGAGGCCTGGTAGGCCGCGCCGCTCCGTCGGTACAGGGGGACACCCGCATGAATGCGCTGCAGGAAGCCGTCCATTCGGCAGAACGGCCATGGCCGCAGATTCTGTTGCTGGAAGACGAAACCAGCGTGGCCAGAGGTCTTCAAATGATCCTGGATGAAGAGGGCTACCGCGCCGTGGACCTGGCCCTGTCCGGCCAAGCCGCACTGGACACGTTCCACCGGAAAGAGGTCGACCTGCTCATCGCCGATCTGCGCCTTCCCGACATCGACGGTCTGGAGGTGATCCGGCAGGTCAAGCACGACCGGCCGGACACCGGCGTCATCGTGATCACGGGCTATTCCACGGTGGATTCGGCGGTCGCGGCCATGAAGCTCGGAGCGAAGGACTATCTCTCCAAACCGTTCAGCGAGGATGAATTCGTTTCGGCGGTCAAAGGCGCCCTGGTTCCGAAGAAGGCATCGGCGCCGGAGGCCGCGCACCCCATGCCGGCACCGGAGTTGCCGGCCGCGCCGCTCGAACCGGACCTGCACCTGACCCGCGAGGATCCGGACCGCATCGACCGCCTCCTGGCCGATCTGCGCCGTCAATTCGCCGGCCGGCCCGACGAGGTGATACCCATGCTGCAGATGGTTCAGGGGCGACTGGGATATCTGCCGGAGAACGCTCTCGATGCCATTGCGCGGCTGACCGGCCGGTCGGCTGCCGCCGTTTTCGGCACCGCCACCTTCTACGAGCAGTTCCGCCTGGCTCCCGTCGGCCGCCACATCGTCCGCGTCTGCCGCGGCACGGCCTGCCACGTCAAAGGCTCCGACCGCATTCTGGAGGAGATCCGGCAGCGCTTCGAACTGTCCCCCGGAGAAACGTCGCCGGACCGGCAGTTCACCCTCGAAACCGTGGCCTGCTTCGGTTCGTGCGCCATCGCGCCGGTCGTGGTGGTGGACGATTCCGTCAAGGGCCGCATGAACCCGGCCAGTGCCTGCCGGTGTTTCGCCGACATCCGGGAGCAGGAGCGCATCCCTATCCCGGAGCGGCCCGAGGAGGAATAGGGGGAGCCCATGGACTACCAGTCGCTGCAAGCCAGGGCGGAACGGGAATGGGCCTGGCTGGAAAACCTGCCGCAGCCGTTGATCACCATCGGCATGGGGACCTGCGGCCGCGCCTCGGGCGCAGGTGAGGTTCTGGCTGCCGCCAAAAAAACGTTGAAATCGGCCCGTGCCCTGGCCCGCGTCATGGAGGTCGGCTGCATCGGCATGTGCTATGCCGAGCCCCTCATGGGCGTCCGCAAGCCGGGAAGACCTTCGATCTTCTACGGCGGACTGACGCCGGAAAAAACCGAGACGATCCTCACCCGCTACCTGAAGCAGGACGACCCCTGCCGGCGTTGGGCGGAGTTCACTTACGGCCAAGGCGAGATCGAGGGCATCCCGCCCATGGAGCGGCACCCGATGATGCGCTCCCAGGTTCGCATCGCTTTGCGCAACTGCGGGCACATCGACCCGACCCACATCGACCACTACATCGCCCGCGGCGGCTACGCCGGCCTCAAGCGCGCCCTGGACATGCCGCCCGAAGCGGTGATCCGCGAAATCAAGGACTCCGGGCTGCGCGGCCGCGGCGGGGCCGGCTTTCCCACCGGGACCAAATGGACCTTCGCCCGCCAGGCCCCCGGCCGATCGAAGTACATCATCTGCAACGCGGACGAAGGCGACCCCGGCGCCTTCATGGACCGTGCGCTGCTGGAGGGCGATCCGCACGCCGTGCTGGAAGGCATGCTCATCGCCGCATATGCCATCGGTGCGGCCGAAGGCTACATCTACGCGCGCGCCGAATACCCGCTGGCCATCGCCCGCCTGGAGAAGGCCATCGCCGATATGCAGCGCTGCGGTCTTCTGGGCCGGGACGTCTTGGGCAGCCGGTTCCGGTTCCAGGTCGCGATCAAGCAGGGCGCCGGCGCCTTTGTCTGCGGCGAGGAGACCGCCTTGATGGCCTCGATTCAGGGCCAGCGCGGCATGCCCCGATCCCGGCCTCCGTTCCCGGCCCAGTCCGGCCTGTGGGGCGAGCCCACCACCATCAACAACGTCGAGACGCTCGGCAACGTCTCCGCCATCCTGCAGCGCGGGGCCGAATGGTATTCCCGCTTCGGCACCGAAGCCAGCAAGGGCACCAAGACCTTTTCGTTGGCCGGCAAGATCCGCCGCACCGGCCTGATCGAAGTTCCTCTCGGAATGAGTCTGGGCGACATCATCGAGGGCATCGGCGGCGGTGCGCCCGAGGGCAAGGCCCTCAAAGCGGTCCAGACGGGCGGGCCGTCCGGAGGCTGCATTCCGGCCGGCCGCTTCGACCTGCCGGCCGACTATGAATCCCTGGTGGCGGCCGGCTCCATCATGGGCTCCGGCGGCATGGTGGTCATGGACCAGGACACCTGCATGGTGGATGTGGCGCGCTACTTTCTGAGCTTCACCCAGGCGGAATCCTGCGGCAAGTGCCTGCCCTGCCGCCTGGGAACCCGACAGATGCTCGACATCCTGGAAGACATCTGCGGCGGCCGTGGCCGGGAGACGGATCTCGACCTGCTGGCCGACCTGAGCGAGACCGTCCAGAAAGGATCGCTGTGCGGGCTGGGTCAGACCGCGCCCAACCCCGTCCTTTCCACCCTGCGCTATTTCCGCGGAGAATACGAGAGCCATGTCCGTAACCGCAAGTGCCGGGCGGGGGTCTGCCGGGACCTGTTTCACTATGAAATCGACCCCGAGCGCTGTACGGGCTGCCACCGCTGCGCCCGCGACTGTCCGACGGGAGCCGTAGCCGGAGAGAAAAAAGCGCCGCACGTCATCGACACGAGCCGGTGCACCCGCTGCGGCATGTGCTACCAGTCCTGCAAGCAGCAGGCGATCGCCATCTGTTGACGATCCCGCCTGCGGAGGAAGCCGTCGTGAAATCGATCACCCTCACCATCGACCGCCGCATCGTGCAAGCGCCGGCGGGATCGACCGTGCTCCAGGCGGCCCGGTCGGCCGGCATCTATATTCCGACCCTCTGCGACGATCCCTTCTTGAAGCCTTTCGGTGCCTGCCGGCTGTGCATCGTGCAGATCGATGGTCTGCGGGGGCTGCCCACCGCATGCACCACCCCGGCCGCGGACGGCATGGTGGTCGCCACGGAAAGCGAGTCCATCCGCCGCATCCGCCGCAACATGGCGGCGCTGGCCGTCGCCAACCACCCCTACGACTGCCTGACCTGCTTCAAAGCTCGGGACTGCGAACTCCTGGCGGTGGCACGCTACCTCGGCGTGGGGCCTTCCGACGTCGGGCGCCTGCGCCGGACGGTTGCCGCCAGGCCCATCGACGACTCCAACCCCGCTTTTTCCTTCGACCCCAACAAATGCATCCTGTGCGGCAAGTGCGTACGGGTGTGCCATGAAATCCAGGGCCTGGGTGCGATCGACTTCGCCTCGCGGGGCTTTCGCACGCGCGTCAGCACATTCGGCGCAAAGCCCCTGGCTCAGTCGGTTTGCCAGACCTGCGGCGAGTGCGTGGAGCGCTGCCCCACCGGGGCGCTCGTACCCAAGCAGGCCGCGGTCCCGCAGCGCGAGGTCACGACGGTGTGTCCGTTCTGCGGAGTGGGCTGCTCCATGACGCTCGGGGTCCGCGGCGACCGCATCGTATCGGTCAAGGGCGACCGCAGCAGCCCGGTGAACCAGGGTGGCCTGTGCGTGAAGGGCCGCTTCGGCCTGGATTTCGTGCACCACCCGGAACGCCTCACCCACCCCTTGATCCGCCGGGAGGGAGTTCCCAAATCTCGCGCCCGGGGAACGGTTGCGGAGCTATTCCGCGGGGCCGGCTGGGAGGAAGCCCTGGATCGTGTGGCGGCGGGACTTAAATGCGCCCGCGAGACCGGAGGCCCCCTGTCCGTCGGGGTGCTGAGCTCGGCCAAGTGTACGAACGAGGAGAACTATATCGTGCAGAAATTCGCCCGGGCCGTCCTGCGCACGAACAATGTCGATCACTGCGCCCGGCTGTGCCACTCTTCCACCGTGGCGGCCGCTCTGGCCGCCTTCGGCGAGGGAGCCATGAGCAACAGCATCGAGGACATCGGCCGTGCGGCCGCCCTGCTGGTGATCGGCTCCAACACCACCGAATGCCACCCGATCATCGGACGCCGGATCAAACAGAACGTCCGGCTGAACGGCGCACGGCTGATCGTCGCCGACCCCCGCCGGACCGAGCTTGCGGACATGGCCGCCGTGCACCTGTGTCACCGGCCGGGCACCGACGTGGCCTTGCTCAACGGCCTGATGCACGTCATCCTCGGCGAGGGACTGTTCAAGGCCGACTTCATCGCCGAACGCTGCGAGGAGTTCGACCTCTTCCGGCGTTCACTCGACGCCTATGAGCCCCATACCGTGGAAGCCGTCACCGGTGTCCCCGCGGATGCCATCGCCCGCAGCGCCCGTATTATCGGCACGACCGAGACCCTTGCGGTCGTCTACGGGATGGGGATCACGCAGCACACCACCGGCACCGACAACGTCAAAGCCGTCGCCAACCTGCTCCTGCTCACCGGCAACATGGGCCGGCCGGGGACGGGCTTCTCGCCCCTGCGCGGCCAGAACAACGTGCAGGGGGCCTGCGACATGGGGGCGCTTCCGAACGTGTTCCCCGGCTACCAGAAGGTGATTGACGCCGAGGCCCGCTCCAAGTTTACCCGGGCCTGGGGGGTTGAGCTCGATCCCGAACCGGGGCTGTCGCTGACGGAGATGGTGCAGGCCGCCGGCGAGGGGCGGCTGCAGGCGCTGTATGTGGTCGGCGAGAACCCGCTGATGAGCGAACCCGACTTGAGCCATGCCCGAACGGCTTTCAGCCGGATCGGATTCCTGGTCGTGCAGGACATCTTCCTGACGGAAACGGCCCTCCGGGCCGATGTCGTGCTGCCCGCCGCCTGCTTTTCAGAAAAAGACGGTACGTTCACCAACACGGAACGCCGCATCCAGCTGGTGCGCAGTGCGCTTCCGCCGCCGGGTGAGGCCCGGGAGGACTGGCGCATCGTGGCCGACATCGCGACCCGTTGCGGCTTCCCCATGGCCTTTGCCTCGAGCGCGGCGATCATGGATGAGATCGCGGCGCTCACGCCGATCTATGCCGGCGTCCGCCACGGGAGACTGGCGCAGTGCGGCGGCCTGCAGTGGCCCGTCTGGGATGAAAGCCATCCCGGCACCCCGCGTCTGCACGCGGAGCGTTTTACCCGCGGCCGGGGCAAATTCCACGTGGTGGCATACCGGCCGCCGGCTGAAGAACCGAGCGCGGACTACCCTGTCGTGCTGACCACCGGCCGCGTGCTGGAACACTGGCACACCGGCAGCATGAGCCGCCGCGCGCCGGTGCTGGAAGCGCTCGTGTCGCGCAGCCGGATCGACGTCAACCCGGAAGATGCCGAACGCTGCGGCCTGGCCGACGGCCGCCCGATCCGGGTCGCCTCCCGGCGTGGCGCCATTCGGACCGTCGCCCGCCGGGACCGGCGCGTGGCTCGCGGACAGGCGTTCATGGCCTTCCACTGGCACGAGGCCCCTGCCAACCTGCTGACCGGTCCGGCGGTCGACCCGATATCCAAGATCCCGGAATACAAGGTCTCCGCCGTCAATCTCCAGCCGGACACCGAAACCAAAACCGATACGGCATCCGATGCCTGACGCTCGCTGGGTATTGATTCTAAGCGACTCTTTGGCTACGCTATCATCATGGAAACGAAAGTCAAAGGCCGTACCGGCTGGCGCATTGCGGCAGTTTGTTTTTGGGCGTCTGCGCTGTTCGAAATTCTGAATGTTTTCGCACCGGTTCCGCTAATGGGTGCAATCCGCGGCGGGATTGCAGCGATGGGCTATCATCTCATCTTCGCGGCGATTTTTATCGTAATGGGGATCGCTCTCTGGGAAGGCCCAACGTGGGGCTATCAAGCGATCATGGCCGGCACGGCGCTTTATTCGATCGACAAGGCGCAAATGCTGTTAGCGCGCCAGACATTTTTCGACTACCTCCAGCAACAGTTCACGACCCCGACCACGCGGGATATTATGAGTCTGGTGCCGAAAGAACTGCTTCTTCAGGCGATGACCGTTGCGTACCTGCTGGCGCTCTTAAGCTGGTGGGGTTTTGCCTTTTACGTTCACATGCGGCGTTCAAACTTCACGCGACCCCATCAATAAAACGCCCGATAGCGAGCTACTTTCTCCTCGTCCACGGCCACCCCCAAACCGGGCCCCCTGGGCAGTGCGATGGCTCCGTCCTGCTCCGCGAGGGGTGTCACGACGACATCGTCCACATAGGCCGACTCCGCGCGAAGCTCGGCCGCGGAAACGATGTTGGGCGTCGCCGCGTAAAAGTGAACCGAAGCCGCAACCCCCGGGTGCGTCTCGATGCAGCCTCCGACGTAGCAGGGGATCCCGGCCGCCGCGCAGATGGCGGCGATCTTCTGGGATCGGTCGATCCCTCCGCACTTGGTCACCTTGATGTTCACGACATCCGCCGCACCCGTGCGGAGGACCCGCATGGCGTCCTCCGGCGTATGCACGCTTTCGTCCACGGCGACCGGCGTATCGAGGCGTTGACAGAGGGCCTGGAGTCCCTCCAGGTCCCAGTGCGGCAGGGGCTGCTCGATCCACTCGAGGCCCACCTCTTCCATGCGCGCGAAGACCCACATGGCCGTGGCCCGATCGTAGCCCTGATTCCCGTCCACGCGGATGCGGATTCCGTCCCCCACCGCTTTTCGCACCGTTTTCACGCGCTGGATATCCTGTTGCGCGTCCAGGCCGATCTTTACCTTGATGACGCGGTACCCCCTGCCTGTGAGGTTCTTCGCCATCGCCTCGGCCTGCGGCGGGGGTACGATGTCCACCACGCCGACGACCGGCACCCGCTCCACCCTCGCCCCGCCGATCAGCGCGTGAATGGGGGCGGCGGCAGCCTGGGCGATCAAATCGTAGGTCGCCAGGTCTATTCCGGTCTTGGCCATGGTGTTGAACGGGATGGCCAGTTCCATCCGCTGATGGAGCGCGACCCGATCCCGGGGATCCAATCCCAGCACGGCCGGGATCAGGTGATCCGTGAGCACGTTGACCAGCGACTTCTGGTCATATCCGTAAACGGAATGAAAGGTGGTGGTCTCACCCCATCCCACCCGTCCCTCGTCGTCCGCCATGCGCACGAGCACGTGATTCGTGTGGGTGAGCGTCCCCAACGCGATGGTGAAGGGCTTCTTGAGAGGGATTCGAATCGGAATGGCCTCGGCTCGAGCAATCTTCATGCTGCGTTTCCTTCCCGGTA
>JALOPB010000115.1 GCA_025454115.1 Desulfobacterales bacterium
ACTTGCGCTCTTTGTGCTGACAGCCGTGGCTGCTCGATTCGCCTACCCTGCCGTGAGCCTGGAGAAGGAGGCTTTCTGGCTGATCCAGAGTTCACCGTTATCGATCCGGAGTTTCCTGCTGATCAAGTTTTTCATCTACTACCTTCCCCTGCTGGCGCTGACCGAAACCCTGATTGTCGGCACCAACCTGCTGCTCCGAGTGACGCCCTTCATGATGGCCCTTTCCACCGTTACGGTCTTCTTTCTGGTTCCGGGGATCGTCGCCATGGGCATCGGCCTTGGCGCCGCTTTCCCGGATTTCAAGGCCGAAAACCCGGCTCAAACCGCCAGCAGCTTCGGAGGCCTCGTTTTCATGCTCACCGGTGCCATCTTCATCGCGGTGGTAATCCTGCTGCAGGCCGGACCGGTATACCGATTGTTCATGGCCGACCTGCATGGCAAGCCGCTTTCCGCCATCGTCTGGCTGTGGGTCGTGGCCGCCTTCGGTGCGGCGTTCACCTTGAGCGTCCTGGCCGTCATCTTGCCGCTGCGCTTCGGCGAAAAACGGCTCAGCCGGATACATCTTTAATCCGTTCAAACGCTCCGCCGGCTGCGGCGAGAACCCCGGCCAACAAAAATGACTTTTAAGCCACTAAAATCACTTGCTAATTAAATAGCAATCAGCTATCTATAACCATTAGCCATCGCACCTCCATCTTCGGGCGACTTCTGCCGGAAGCGTTTTCGCGTTGGTCCACTCCGGTGGGGCGAGGGCAGATGGAGATCTTCGGAACGCCATGAAATCAGTTTCAGCCCATATCTGGGGCATTCCCCTTCTGGTCCTTTTTCTAGCGGCAACGCCGACGACCGCCGCCAACCTTCCGAGCCTGAGCAATATTACGGTTTCCAATACTGACACCGATTTACTTCTGCACTTGAACCTGGAAGGCTCCTTTTCGAATGCCATCCGCCAAAATGTTCTGGCTGGAAAAACGACTTCCTTCGCCTTCCGGATTCAACTCAGCCAGGTGCAGGATTTCTGGCTGGATCAAAAGATCGCGGACCTGACCGTGATCCATACCATCAAATTCGACAACGTAAAAAAGGAGTTCACGGTTCGGCGATCGTGGACCGGCTATGAAGCGGAGACCACCCCGTCGTTCGAAGAGGCCCAGCGGTGGATGAACCAAATCGAAGGCCTTAAGATCGTTCCGCTGACCCGAATGGAGAGGGGCGCTCGCTACGAGCTGCAGACCAAGGCTGAGGTAAGCAAGAAGATCCTCCCGCTTAATCTACACCACGTGCTGTTTTTCGTTTCGTACTGGGATGAGCAGACCGACTGGTACATCATCGACTTCGTCTATTAAATCGCTCTCAGGTGATATGGCCGGAGTAACGCTCGCATGTCACTGAGAGTCATCGCCGGAGAGCTCAAGGGCCGCCGGCTGCGCACGGCTTCAGGTCTGCAGACACGGCCGACCGCTGAACGTACGCGCGAGGCGATTTTCAACATCCTGGGGTCAGCGGTGCGTCACAGCCATGTGCTGGATCTCTTCGCCGGTACCGGCGCTTATGGCATCGAAGCCCTCAGCCGCGGAGCGGCTTCCGCGCTGTTCATCGAGGTCGACCGCGAAGCCTGCGCCGTGCTGACCGTCAACATCCAAACCTGCCGGATGGCCGGCAAGGCTCGCGTCCTGCGCTGGGATGCATCCCGTAATCTCAACTGCCTGCGGAACCACGAACCCCCATTTCAGCTGGTCTTCATGGACCCCCCCTACGGGCGCGGACTGGTGGAACCGGCCCTATCTCACCTTCACCATGCCCGTTGCGTCTCGGACGGCGCGCAGCTGGTTGTCGAGCACGACCAAAACGATCCACTGCCAGAACCAGCAATGCCCTATCGGCCGCAGGATCGCCGCCGATACGGCAGAACGCTGGTGTCTTTTTTAACTTATGTGCTATAAGGCGGCAACCGGTCGCCGGCTGAGGGGACCCGTCGCTCGACCTCTGGAAAGGACCGCACCATGGAACGCATCGCAATCTACCCCGGATCTTTCGACCCGGTGACCAACGGCCACCTGGATATCATCGAACGGGGAACTCAGATTTTCGACAGGCTTATTGTGGTCATTCTGAAAAATCCTAAGAAACAATTCCTTTTTTCGCCGGATGAGCGTATCGAGATGCTGAAAACCAGCCTGCTGGATTTCCCCAGTGTGGAAGTGGATACCTACGACGGCCTGCTGGTGGACTATGCGGCACAACGCAAGGCCCATGCCGTGTTACGAGGTCTGCGCGCCCTGTCGGATTTCGAATACGAATTCCAGATGGCGCTCATGAACCGCCGTCTGAAGCGGGAAATTCAGACCGTGTTCCTGATGACCGGCATGCGCTGGATCTATACGAGTTCCTCCATCATCAAAGAGGCGGCCATGTTCGGCGGCGACGTCGAGGGGATGGTGCCGCCGCTGGTGCTTGCTCGCCTCCGGGAAAAGTTCCCGGTTCTCGCCAACCCTCGCTGAGGTCGCCCCCATCGGAATGGATCTTTGGCAACTGCATATCTTCTGCCGGGTGGTGGAGTGCAAGAGCTTCTCCAAGGCCGCCGAAGCGGTTCATCTTTCGCAGCCGACCGTAAGCAGCCATATCAAGGATCTCGAAGACCATTTCGGCTGCCTCCTGATCGACCGGTTGTCCAAAAAAACCGCGCCCACGCAAGCCGGCCGCCTGCTTTATGGGTATGCCCGCAGAATGCTCGCCTTGCGCGAAGAGGCCCAGGCGGCGCTGGCCCAGTACCAGGGCAAGATGCAGGGGCATCTGGTCGTCGGCGGCAGCACGATCCCCGGCGGCTACCTGCTGCCCCGCGTAATCGGGAAATTCAAAATGGAATACCCTCGGATTCGGCCCTCACTCATCATCGCCGACACCGAGCGGATCATCGCCGGAATCGTGGAAGGGTCGATCGAATTAGGGGTCGTCGGCGCGGAATCGCGGGATAAAAACATTCTCCAAGAGCGCCTGATCGACGACGAGATGCGCCTGATCGTAACGGCCGATCACCCCTGGAGCGCTTTGAAAAAGGTCTTGCTGGAGCGGCTCCTGAGCGAGCCTTTCATCATCCGCGAACGCGGCTCCGGAACCCTTAAATCCATGCAGGAGTGCCTCAAACAAGGGGGCCGCAGCATCGACGAGCTGAACATTGTAGCGGAAATGGGCAGTACGGAGGCCGTCCGTCAGGGAATCAAGGATGGGATCGGCGTGTCGATTCTCTCGACGCTAGCGGTGACCGAAGATCTCGACTCCGGGGCCCTAAGAGCGCTCTCCGTCGAGGGACTCGATCTGACCCGCGGCCTGTACGTCACCCGCCATCGCCAGCGCAGCCTTTCGCCGCTGGCCGCCGCCTTCGTGGAATTCTTAAAGAAACATCTGCAGCGCTAAACCGGTTCCGCCGGCAATTTGACATGCCGATCACCAACAACCGCAGCGGGGTTGCACTCAAGGCTCCTGCCAGCCATGCTCTCCCACCAGCTTGACGAACCGGCAGCCGCCCAGGTTGCTCTGCCGGATGCCCGTTTTGTCCTTGACGAGTTTGATCAGTTCCTGGGAATGCGGGTTTCCGATTGGAGCCACGAGCCGTCCGCCGACCGCCAGCTGATTCACCAAAATGGCGGGAATCTTGGGCGCACCGGCGGTGATGATGATCGCATCGAATGGGCTTTCCTCCTCCCAGCCTTTGGACCCATCGCCGTAGCGGGTGACGACATTGAACAGGCGCAATTCGTCGAATAAGCGCCGAACGTGTAAATAAAGCGCCCGGATACGCTCGATGGTGTAGACACGGTAAGCTATTTCGGCGAGAATCGCCGCTTGATATCCGGAACCGGTTCCGATTTCCAGAACGCGGTCCTCTCGAGTCAATTGAAGTGCCTGCGTCATCTCGGCTACGATGTAAGGTTGGGAAATGGTCTGCTGCTCGCCGATTGGAAGAGGGAAATCCCCATAGGCCTGGTCGCGCAGGGCTTCGCTGACGAAGATATGGCGCGGGACCTTACGCAAGGCTTCCAGAACGGCCGGGTCACCGACACCCCGGGCTTCAATCTGCTGGCGCACCATCTCTTCTCTGAGACGCTGATATTTAAGGGATTCCTTTTCCACAGGGCTCCTTTCCGGCGGCGTGAACCGCTCTGGGTTTTCTATCAACTCGGCGGATGCCGGTCAAGTTCGCAAGCGGAGATGGGCATCTTTCAACCCTCCACCGGATCTGCTAATATGCTGCTTGAAAAAAAATCTGCCGAGACCTCGGCGGGTTTTTCGGGAAAGGCAAAGGCATGTGGCCACCGCGGCATTTTCTGATCATCGTGACATTGCTGGTGTTCACCGTCGCGGCCGGCACGATCGGCTTCGAGCTGATCGAGG
Source organism: Desulfobacterales bacterium (assembly GCA_025454115.1). Lineage (GTDB taxonomy): Bacteria > Desulfobacterota > Desulfobacteria > Desulfobacterales > SpSt-501 > SpSt-501. Next base: position 4,393 of record JALOPB010000115.1, read on the forward strand.
GCTGGGGGTTCATGGACGCCCTTTACATGACGGTCATTACCATTGCCACCGTCGGCTACCAGGAAATCCGCCCCCTGGGGGAAGCCGGCCGGGTATTCAATATGGTCCTTATTTTCTTCGGCCTCGGCACCACCACCTATGTCGCCGCCAGCGTCGTGCGGTTCATGGTGGAAGGCCGAATCCGGGCCATCATGGGGAGGCGCCGCTTGGACAGAAGGATCGATCGGTTGAGGAACCATTACATCGTCTGCGGCTACGGCCGAATCGGGCGGATTCTCTGCCAGACATTGCAGCAGAAGCCGGTTGATCTGGTGGCCATTGAAAAAAGCCCGGACCTTGTTCCCGTTATGGAGCAGGACCGGGTATTGTTCGTCCAGGGCGAGGCTACGAGCGAAGAAACGCTGCAGCGGGCGGGAATCGCACGCGCCCGGGGCCTGGTGGCGGTTCTCGGAACCGATACCGACAACGTGTTTCTGGTGTTGACGGCCCGGCAGCTGGCCCCGCAGTTGATGATCATCGCGCGAACCGGCCGTGAAGAATCCAAAAACAAGCTAAGGGCCGCCGGCGCAAATATTGTTGAATCGCCTTACGAATTGGGTGCGTCGCGGCTCGCCCAGCGGATCATGCGGCCGGCAGTGACGAGCTTCCTGGATTCCGCCTTTTCCAACACCCGCAAAGATATCCAGATGGAGGAGCTGGCCGTGAGTCATGCCTCCCCGCTGGCGCATCTGAGCTTAAAGGATTCGGGCATTCGCCAGAAGTACAATCTGATCATCATCGCCATAAAAAACACCGACGGCGCCATGCTTTTCAACCCGTCCTTCGAAACCACCATCCAGCCCGGTGATACCGTCATTGCCGTCGGTGAGGTGGAAAACCTGGACCGGCTTGAAAATGCATTGAACCCGTAGGGGGCCCCGCAGAAAACCCGCCCACATGTCAAACTTCATATTTTATAGATGATCCGTTTGTCGGTGATGATGATATCCACGTGCTTGTCATGAGACTCGGTGGGGACCTGCGGGACAATCTGTTCTTCGAAGGCGAGCGCCACCTTGCGCGTCGTCGGCGGCAGATCCGGTATGAAGCGATCGTAATAACCGCGGCCTGAACCGATGCGCGCTCCCTTTTCGTCAAAGGCCAATCCGGGAATGATGGCAATGTCTATTTTCTGGAGGGGAACCGGCTTGCACCGAGCGGGATTGGGCTGGGCCACTCCACGAGGCCCCGTCGACAGATCCTTGTCCGGATGGTCAACTTTCAAGGTGGTCACCTTAAGCCGCTCGGCGTCAAATGCAGGCAACACGACAATCTTGTTGAAGTCATAGGCACGCTTGAGGATGGTCTTGGTACGGACCTCGTAATCGCCGTCGATATACAGCAGGACGATGCGGGCTTCCAGGAAATTGGCAAACCCGAACAGCCTGGACTCAATGGCTTTGGTTCTTTCGGCACGCTGTTTTTCGGACACGCCGTTAATGACCTTGGCAATGTCTTTGCGGATTTGCTCTTTAGCTGACTTCGTTTCGTCCATTGCGATTTCTCCCTGCTGTAAAGAGGCTGCGGGCGAGGGAATATCCATTGACTAAATCTAAAGGCATGTGTATGGATTCTAATATCCCTTGGTCCGCCACTCAAACAAGCCACTAAATTTATTATTATAATCGATTTATGCTGGAAATCAAGCGCGTAAGACAAAATTTCGCGGAAGTCGAAGCGGCCCTCGGCACCCGAGGGCCGGGCGTGGACCTGAGCCCTTTCAAAGTCGTTGACGAGCAGCACCGCAAAACGCTTCTGGAGATCGAAGCGCTGCGCCATCGGCGCAACGTCGTTTCGGATGAAATCGCACGCCTTAAAAAGTCCGGCGAACCGACCGACGCCTTGATGACGGAGATGCGTGCGGTCGCAACGCGCGTCAAGGAACTGGAAAAAGCGCTCGCTGAAACCCAGGAAGCGCTCAGCCGGATCCTGATGGGCATTCCCAACCTGCCTCACGCCTCGGTCCCGGTAGGCCGGGACAGTTCCGAAAACCCGGTGGTCAAGGCTTGGGGGGACCCCCCGCGATTCGCCTTTGAACCCAGGGCGCATTGGGACATCGGCGCCACCTTGAAAGTCCTCGACCTCGAACGCGCCACCAAGATCACCGGAGCGCGCTTTCCCCTTTATTTCGGGGCTGGGGCCCGGCTGGAGCGGGCCTTGATCAACTTCATGCTGGACATCCACACGACGGAAAACGGCTACCGGGAGATCCTGCCGCCGTTCATCGTCAACCGCCAGTCGATGACCAGCACCGGTCAACTGCCCAAATTCGAGCAGGACCTTTTCAAGCTGGAGCAGTGGGACTACTTTCTGATCCCGACGGCCGAAGTGCCGTTGACCAATATCCATCAGGACGAGATCCTCGACGAGGACGCACTGCCCCTTTATTACACGGCTTATACCCCTTGTTTTCGATCGGAGGCCGGTTCGTACGGCAAGGACACTCGCGGCCTGATTCGCCAACACCAGTTCAACAAGGTGGAGCTGGTTAAGTTCTGCACGCCGGAGGCCTCCTACACGGAGCTGGAGAGCCTTCTGGCCAACGCCGAATCCATCCTGTCCAAGTTGGGGATTCCGTACCGCGTGGTGCTGTTGTGCACGGGCGACATGGGATTTTCCGCGGCCAAGACATACGACATCGAGGTGTGGATGCCGGCCCAGGGCACCTATCGGGAGATTTCCTCCTGCAGCAACTTCGAGGATTTCCAGGCCCGCCGGGGCAATATCCGATTTCGGCGCAAGGGCAAAAAGGGCACCGAGCTGGTTCACACCCTCAACGGGTCCGGGTTGGCGGTCGGCCGCACCTTTGCGGCCATCCTGGAAAACTTTCAGCGCGCCGACGGATCGGTTGGAATCCCCGAGGTCCTCAGGCCCTATATGGGCGGATTGGAAATGCTCACGCTGTGAAGATCGAAGAGTTCCCGACAGACATTCAGCCGCACCTGTTGCCGGCCCATGAAGGACGCCTCGTTTACCGCTGCCTGGGATGCGGGGGACAGTTCGGAATCGAGCAGCTGCTCTACATCTGCCCGGAATGCCGGCAAGTCCTGCTGCTTGAAGACACCAACTTCGACCAGCTCAAAACCGCCCCCGGCGCCTTCTGGAGACGAATCTTCGATTATCGCAAAATGCTGACGATGCCGGCGCTGCGGGGTATCTACCGCTACCATGAATTTATCGGCCCGGTCATCCCTCTGGATGCCGTGCTTTATCTGGGAGAAGGCCACACCCCGGTTGTGCGAGCCAATGGCCCGCTGCGGGATGAGCTGGGCATCGACTTCTATTTTAAAAACGACGGCCAGAACCCGAGTGCATCCTTCAAGGACCGGGGGATGGCAAGCGCCTTGAGCTATATCCACAGCCTGATCCAACGCGGGATTCTGACGGAGGTGCTGGCCGTCTGCGCCTCGACCGGCGATACCTCCGCAGCGGCCGCCCTCTACGGCGCCTATTTGAAACCGCGGGTCAAATCAGCCGTTCTGCTGCCGCACCAAAAAGTGACCCCTCAGCAGCTGTCCCAGCCGCTGGGCAGCGGGGCCACCGTGTTTGAAATCCCCGGCGTGTTCGACGATTGCATGAAGGTCGTCGAAGCGCTCTCCGATGAATACCCTGTGGCCCTGCTCAATTCCAAGAACGCGTGGCGCATCCTCGGGCAGGAATCCTATTCTTATGAAATCGCTCAAGACTTCGAATATGATGTGTCGCGTTTGGCGGTACTCGTCCCCATCGGCAACGCCGGCAACATCACCGCGATCATGAGCGGGTTTCTGAAATTCTGGGAAGCCGGGCTCATCACCGCGCTTCCCAAGATCATCGGGGTCCAATCCGAGCATGCCGATCCGGTGGTTCGCTACTACCGGGAACCGCAGGCCGACCGGCGCCGCTTTGTTCCGGTCACGGTCCGGCCCAGCGTGGCCCAGGCCGCCATGATCGGCAACCC
>JALOPB010000116.1 GCA_025454115.1 Desulfobacterales bacterium
GGCGAAAGCCTTGGCGGCGGCCAAGCCGAAAGAGAAATAAGGGGCTCGCCGTAATTTTGAGAAAATGCGCCGTTTCCCATGCATTCGGACGGCGTGTGAGCGCCATCTTATCGAATCATAAAGAATATGGAAACGACTTGTCGGCAGGTTTCGACCATCGGCGATTAATCAAATCTTGGGGGTTTTTTAAAAATTTGATGGTGTGGGTCAGGTAATCCCAAACAAATGGTTCTCCAGAAAAGTGTGGATATGATCTTGAAGTAGCGAGCTATGACAAATTGCGCCTTGGGGATATATCCAACTAAAAATGATCATCCCCGTCAGGCGATATGGACAGCTGTTCAACAATCCTACTGGTAGGCTGTGAATACTTCTGATATCAGCTCTCCGAGCTCAGGCCGGAGGCTTGGTTGGCCGGGGCGGGCTGACCACGGCCTCGCCCGTAAGCACCCGGACGCCCTCCTGGTTGTCACAGGTGGTCAACAGCTTGGCGCGGCCCTTGGCCGTGTCGATTTCGACCACCTCCACCCGTGCCGTGATGGTATCTCCGATTTTGACTGCACCTAGGAACGTGAGTTCCTGACGCAGGTAGATGGTGCCCGGACCCGGCAGCTGCGTCCCCAGCACCGTTGAAATGAATCCCGCCGACAGGAGGCCGTGGGCGATTCGCGTGCCGAAATAGGTTTTCCGGCTGTATTCCTCGTCGATGTGGGCGGGGTTGAAATCGCCCGTTATACCGGCGAACAGATAGTTTTCCCAATCATACGTTCACCTCCTGGCCCCTCCCGGACCGTAGCCGTTGACAGCGATACCTAATTCCGTTACTTCTTTAACGAAATCACTACAAAAAAACAACCGGGATGGCTGCATGATCATCGGGCTGGATGTCGGGGGCACCCACACGGACGTCGTTCTGCTGGATAACGCCGGTCTGTTGCGGGAAGCCAAGGTAACCACCGACGCGTCGGATCTCTTCCATTCGGTCTTGAAAGGCCTGGACGCGGTCACGGAGGGTGTGGATGCCGCCGCCATCCGACGCATCGTTCTCAGCACCACGCTGACGACCAACGCCGTGATCCAGAACACGATCCCGGCCGTGGGCATGATCGTGTCCGCCGGCCCGGGGATCGATCCCGAGCATTTTCGCACCAATCCCCACTATGTCTGCGTGAAGGGCTCCATCGACCACCGCGGCCGGGAGGTCGAGCCGATCCGGCCGGAAGAGATCCAGGCCGCGGCCGAACACTTCCGGGAAAACGGGATTCGGCAGGTGGGGGTGGTCGGGAAGTTCTCCGTCCGTAACCCTGCGCACGAAATCCGCATCGGTGAGCTCCTGGGGGACTCTTTTGATAAGGTCTTCCTGGGCCACCGCGTATCCGGCAGCCTGAATTTCGGTCGCCGCATCGCCACCACCTACCTCAACGCAGCCGTCTATCCGATCCACAAATCGTTTTTCGATGCCGTCACGAACAGCCTGAGCGCCAAGGGCATGCATCTGCCGCTGCGGCTGCTCAAGGCCGACGGCGGCAACATGAAACTCGAAGCCTCGGTCGAGTTCCCGGCCCAGACCATCCTCTCCGGACCGGCGGCCAGTGTCATGGGCGCCGTTGCCATGGCCGCGCGGGACGAGGATGCGATCGTCATGGACATCGGCGGAACGACCACCGACCTGGCCGTGCTGATCGGCCGCGCGCCGGTGTTGGACCCCCACGGCATCGCCATCGGCTCCTATCAAACCCTGATCCGTTCCCTGGAGACCCTCTCGATCGGCATGGGCGGCGACAGCGCCGTGCGTTTTCAAAACGGCCGCCTGAGCGTCGGCCCGGATCGGAAAGGCCCGGCCATGCTTTTCGGCGGTAGCGTGCCCACGCCGACGGATGCGCTGGCGGTCATGGGTGACATGACTCACGACGATTGCGGACCGGCCTGCGCCGGCCTCAAGTCTATGGCGGCCCAAATGGGGATCTCCGTCGAGACCCTTGCCAATGAAGTGATTGAAACCGCCTGCCGGGCGATGCTGGCGGCCGCCGAACGACTCACCGCGCACATCAACGGCAAGCCGGTCTACACGCTGCACGATTTCAAGGAAGGCTATCGGGTGCAACCCCGCTCCGTTCTGGTTCTCGGCGGACCGGCCCCCTATTTCGCCCGACACCTTCAGCGCCTGACTCCCATGCAGGTCCGGGTCGTCCCGCGCTGGCAGGTCGCCAACGCCATTGGCGCGGCGCTGGCGCGCACCACGTGCGAGGTGGGGCTTTTTGCCGACACCGAACAGAGAGTCGTGAACGCACCGGCGGAGAATTTCCTGCAGGCCATCACGGACGGCTACGACCTGGAAGCCGCTACGGCCCAGGCGCTGGACCTGCTGCGGGTCAAGGCTCTGGAGCGCGGCGCCAACCCCGATTACCTGGAGATGGAAGTGGTGGAAACCCAGCAGTTCAACATGGTTCGGGGCTTCACCACGTCCGGTCGCAACCTCCGTGTGCGGGTGCAGGTCAGGCCGGGGCTGATTCACGGATATGACAACCTGCTCAAGAGCCTTGCGGCCCGCAGCGAGCAGAGCGCATAGGGCATAGAGCATGGAGCAGAGGAGCAGAGGAGCCCGGAGTATTTTTTCGTCTTTTCCCTATGCCCTATGCGCTCTGCCCTATGCCGATGGTGTATTCAGCAAGACCTGCGCAAATTGAAACAAACCGGGGGTCTTAATGTTGCAGGCGAAAAATAGAGTCGGCCTGGTCTTCTTTCCGGCTTACGACTGGGCCATCAGCCCGAGCCATCCCGAACGGGAGGAGCGGCTGCTTTATACCCAGGACCAGATCCTCGAAGAGGGTCTGTTCGACATCGCGGGAGTCGTCGAACTCAAGCCGGACCCTGTCTCCCTGGCCGACATCCAGCGCGTCCATTTCTGCGTTCCGGACGCCTGGAGCATCGCCACCGAATCCCATTTTGTCAGCGCCGGCGGGGCCAAGACCGTCGGCATGGCCGTGCTCGAGCGGCAGGTGGACAAGGGGTTTGCACTGGTGCGCCCCCCGGGCCACCATGCGATGCGGATCGCTCACGGGTCGCGCGGTTTCTGCAACATCAACATCGAAGCGGTCATGATCGAATTTCTGCGCCGCAAATACGGCGTGGATCGCGTGGCCATCGTGGACACGGACTGTCACCACGGCGACGGCACCCAGGACATCTACTGGCACGATCCCAACACCTTGTTCATTTCCCTGCACCAGGACGGCCGGACGCTTTATCCCGGCAGCGGGTTTCCCGGTGAGCTGGGGGGGCCGAATGCGGTGGGCACCACGCTCAACATCCCGCTGCCACCCCACACCAGCGAAGAAGGCTTCCTGCACGTCATCCGCAACGCCGTCCGGCCGATTCTGGAGGACTTCAAACCCCAGCTGATCGTCAATTCGGCCGGCCAGGACAATCACTATACCGACCCCATCACCAACATGAATTTCTCGGCTCAGGGCTATGCAGAGCTGACCACCCTCCTGAACGCCGACATCGCCGTGCTGGAGGGCGGCTACTCCATCGAGGGTGCCCTTCCCTACGTCAATCTGGGGATCGTCCTCGCCATGGCCGGCCTGGACTACAGCAAGGTACGCGAGCCGGACTACGATCGCCGCCAGATTCGGCAGTCCGCTGCGGTAACCGACGCGGTCAAAGACGTCACGGACCTCATCCTGTCCTGCTGGCGGGGTCGCGAAGTGCTGCGCGAACGGATGTTGGAGAAGCGGGACTGCCACCGCCGCACGCGCCGGGTTTATTACGACACGGACGGCTTCTCAGAATCGCAGCAGGAGGAGGTCAAGATCTGTGACGCCTGCGGCGGTGCACTGCGGATCGATTCGGTATCGGACCGGGGCCCTCATATCCTGGCAGTCCATATTCCGCGAAAGGCATGCACACCATGCCGGCAAGCCGGCCTGCAGTGGTACGAACAAGCCATCGTCAAACGCTTCGACCGGGTTTTTCTGCAAGACGGCGTTGAAGACCGATTTATCGTTAAAAAGAACTGACGGGCATCGGCGTGAACCACCCGCCCGTCCCAGACCGCAGGTGATCTCATGGATTTAAATCAGCGTCAGCTATTGTTGCAAGCCGTCTTCGAGAATGCACCGTTGGGCATCGCCATCGCTGATTCCGATGGACGGTTTGTGGAGGTCAACCAGGCCTTTCTAGACATGTTGGCTTATGCGCGCGAAGAGGCGCTGACCTTGTCGTTTATCGACATCACCCATCCCGATGACCGCGAAGAAACCCGACGCCTGAGCGACGAGGCCCGTCTCGGCAAGATCAACTCCTATCAGCTTGAAAAGCGCTTCGTGACCCGCACCGGCGAATTCGTTTGGGCGATCGCCCGCCTCACCGTCCTGCGCGATGCGGCCGGCGCCGTTCGTTATTGGCTCGGGATCATCGAAAACATCGCGGATCGACGCCAGGCTGAAAAAGAGCGGCAGCAAATGGCCGCGCAGGTTCAGCAGGCCCAGAAAATGGAGGCCATCGGCACCCTGGCCGGCGGTATCGCACATGACTTCAACAACCTGTTGATGGCCATTCAAGGCAACATCTCCCTGCTGCTGCTCAATAAAGAGCCTCACCACCGTGAGACCACCTATTTGAAGAATGTCGAAACCGCTGTGCAGCGTGCCTCCGAACTGACCCGCCAGATCGTGGGATTTGCGCGCGGCGGCAAATATGAAGTCCGGATCACGAACCTTAACCAAGTGCTCGCCAAGACCGCCGACATGTTCGGACGGTCCAAGAAGGAAATTACCGTTCACACTCATCTTGAAAAGAATCTATGGTCGGTGGAGGCCGATCAGAGCCAGATCGAACAAGTGTTGTTGGGTATGTTTGTCAACGCTTGGCAGGCGATGCCGGACGGCGGGGAGTTGCGTCTGACGACCACCAATGCAGTCGTCGACCCAAATGATCACCAGAAACCGCCGGATACCGCCGCCGGACGCTACGCTTGCATCTCCATTGTGGACACCGGAGTCGGCATGGATGCTGCGGTCCAAGCGCGGATCTTCGAACCGTTTTTCACCACCAAGACGGGTGGCCAGGCCACCGGGCTGGGGCTTTCCGCAGCCTTCGGCATCATCAAAAACCATCATGGGTTTATAACGGTGCAAAGCCAACCGGGCCGGGGGTCTATTTTCCGAATTTTTCTTCCCGCTGCCGCTCAGGTGCCGCCTCCACCGCCACCGCCGGCTCAGAGGCGTTCCGATAAGACCGCGCATACCATTCTGATAGTTGAAGATGAGGAAATCGTGGCTGAAATCGGAATGCAGATGCTGGAACGATTAGGATATCGGGCGCTGGTCGCACAATCCGGAGCCGAAGCTCTCGCGCTGTTTTCCCAGCATCAGGACGAGATCGATCTGGTGATCCTCGACATGATCATGCCCAGCATGGGCGGCGGGGTCATTTTCGATCGATTGCGCTCCCTCAAACCCGAAATCCCGGTACTGCTATCGAGCGGATACAGCCTCAACGGCCAGGCGCTGGACATTCTCAAGCGCGGCTGCCGGGGTTTCATTCAAAAGCCGTTCAACATCGAACAGCTCCAGCAGAAAATCCTTGAGATTCTTACGCCCGGAAACAGTGTGATCCGCTGAGACTCTCAAAGGGGTTACAACGGATCCGGATTCTTGCGGTACCCTTCGGCTCTCAAAATGGCATCCAGGAGGCGCTCACGCAGGTGGGTGTCGTTTATCTTGAATCCTTCGGCAGTAACGATAAGATTGTTTTCAAGAATTTCATTTAGATTCTTGCAGACGTCGAGGAGCTGGGGAGCCGCCGCGATGAGGTGGGCGTCCGAGAGCCGCAACTGCCGGTCGATGCCATTGATCGGGAGCTGGGCGATGCAGGATGAATCGTGCCCGACCACACCGATCCCATTTCCGTTTTTCTTGATGGCCCAGGGGCCGGGGGTATGAAGTTTCATGTAAGCCTTATCGGCCGTAAGAAGTAAAAACTTTATGCCCTCGGCCAACAGGCCCTGGCCGCCGAAGCAGCTCAAGATTGAAAATAATGTCTGTTTTTCCCGATGAAGAGGAGCCCCGGCGTTGTTCTGGACAACCGTCCGATGCGATGATCGAACACATTTTTCCCAAATGGATGAATGCGTTGCAGATTCGTGGTGTCAACCAATACTTGAGACGCGGTTGAACGCCCTTCTTCGAGCTTCCTGATCAAATCGCACGCTGCACTGCCGTCAAACTCTCCCCGCATCTGTAAATGCAACGCATCGTTTTCAAGGCTTGCAACAATTTGGAACTTCGAGGACATGCACAACCTCCCTGGTTCCGCCAGCTGCCGGTCGGTTTTAAACGAAATCCATTCTCCGGAGTCGTTTGGATTTTCTCAAAGCGTCTTTTTGCAAAATTTGTGCAGGCTCCATAAATAAAAATAAATTCATTTAATATTAGACAGATAAGTTAACTATCCGCAATGGACGAGCAATCGGAAAAGAAATAAAATATGCTTTTAAGAGAAATATAGTACATACCCTCACCGCAGCCGGGACGGGTTACAGCGGTAAACTGCTTTGTCTGGCTGTGACCATTGGGGTCGAAAGGTTACTGTGGGAGGCAGAGATAATGGAAAGCCGTCCTAAACAGTGGCGGGGCCCTGGATCGGAAAGCTCAGATAGAAGGCCGCCCATGAGCCGGGTTCGGATTCCGCCCAAGCGCGGCCGCCATGAAGGTCCGCGATGTTCTTCACCGTGAAAAGCCCGATGCCGCTTCCGCGTTTGGCATGCGTGCTTGAATCCCGAACCCGAAAGAACTTTTCAAAGAGGTGCGGCGTGGCGTCGGGCGGGAAACCCTCACCCTCGTTCCAGACGCTCAGGATGACACGACCATCCTCCACCTTAACGGTTACGCTTGCCCGGCCGCCTTCACGGCCATATTTGGCGGCATTCGTAAGGAAATTGTTGAGGGCGATCCGCAGAAGACTCGGATCGGCGACCACCGAGAGCTCGTTCGGGCAACTGACTTCGACGTTGATCCCCCGGGAACGGAAAAATACCGCCGTCTGATCCACCGTCATGGCCACCACCGTCGTGGACAAATCGATAAGGGATTTGTTCGCGACGAGCTCACCGCGTTCCAGTCGCGAAAGATCCAGATAGTCCCGCACCATGTCCTGGAGTTCCTCGCAGTTGCGCTGAATCCGGATGAAAAAATCCGATACTTGAGGGGAAACGGTTCCAAGATAGCCGTCTACCATCGTGGCGATCAGCATCTGGATGGCCGCCAGGGGGGCCTTCAACTCGTGAGTTACGAATCCAAGGGTTTGCATGTAGTTGCGGTTGGACTGTTCGAGCTTCTCATTGGTAAAGCTCAATTCCTCATTGCGAGCCCGCAGCTCTTTGTCCCGTTTTTGAATGGCCGTCCGCATGTCGGTGTAAGCACCGGAGAGATTTTCGAGCTCCTGATAGGTGTGCGGAATCAAGATCTGGTGCTCCCAATCGCCTCTGGCCAGCTGCGAGGCAGATTGACTCAACGCACGCACGGGCAGCGTGATCCGGTTGACGATATAGAGAGCGGCCCAAACGGCCAGCAATCCTACAATGCCGACTGGCAGCAGGAACCGGGCGATGAAGCCGTCGCGCATGTCGTCGTAGGGTGCTCGCAGAAGGCCGACGTAAATCATGCCGATCGTTTTTCCGGTAGGGTCGCGCAGAGGCGTGTACGCGCTCAAATACCACGCATCTACGACCAGGGCCTCGCCGGTATAGTTCATCCCTTGTTCGAGGACGGTGGGCCGCACGGCTTCCGAGACCTTGGTACCGATGGCCCGTGCCCCGTCGGGAGTCAGTACGTTGGTGGCGACCCGCACCTCGTTTTTAAAAATCGTCACCGTGCCACGCGGCTTGCCCTTGTAATCCATCTCGCTGAACACCGTGTCGCGCAGCTTGTCCACCAGCTCGTAATTGAAGTTCAGCACCCGCCCGCCGTAAAGCAGAGCCTTCACCCGTCCGCTGGGCTCGATGATCGGGCAGGCGATCCACCACAGCAGCGCCGCACGGCTGATCGGTTCGCCGCTCTTGTCGCCGTTGTAGATCGGGACCGCGTTCTGCAGGGCCGGGCCGCCCTCCATGAGGAGCCGGTCCGGGTCCAGCAGCACGGTACCCCAGGCCGATCTACCCTCCAACGCCTTGCGCAGAACCGGATCGCGACTCAGCGGAATCTGCTGAATCATGCCCGGGTGGCTTCCGGCAATCGGTCGGCCTTCGGCGTCGCAGAGGTTGAGGACGGTGAGATCCAGTTCACGGCGGAGGGCAGAAAGGATTTCAGCGGGAGCTTCGGCAGCAAGGCTGATCCGGCTGGAGGAGATCTCTAGCGAGTAGGCCAGGCGTGCCAGTTGCTCGCGGTAGCTCGTCATCACGATTTCGAGGTCTTGATTGACCCGCGACTGAGCCTCGCTGCGCACGCTTTTATTGATGCTGTAAACACCGATGGCACCGATGAGGACGGCAGGCACCAGAGCGACTGCCAGCATCCAGGCCACCAGAACCGTTCGAATCGAAATGGAAAAGCCTTTCGCTTTCACGTTCCGCCGCGTATCGAGCGCAGGTTCAGGATGGTGCCCCTCAATGCCGCCTGCCAACAACCATCTGGAGCGATCATATCACCAGGCGAAAAAAAACCAAACGAATTTTTCCTGCCGAATTCGGGCTTCCCGATCCCCCGCCCGCCATGGCGGCGCCCGAAGCCCGAGTTCAAGGCGCGCGAAGTCCCGCCGAGCGAGGCGTACTCCTCGTACGCCGCAGCGAGCGCGGGATGAAGCGCAACGCCGAAATCGGGCTTCCGGCGCCGCCATCAAAGGATGTCCTTGAGCTCCCGGCGAATAGCGTTCAAATGATCCCGCATCCATTCAGCGGCACCGCGGCCGTCTTCTCGCTCCAGGCAGGCCAGTTCAAATGATCCCGCATCCATTCAGCGGCACCGCGGCCGTCTTCTCGCTCCAGGCAGGCCAGGACCTGCTTGAGAGTCCGGATGGAATGAGCACGGTAGTCCGGCGACAGCAAGCGGGTCTGAAATTGGTCATGATGATCAACCACTTTTTCAAGCAGAAACCGTAACATCTCGCTAAATATCCGGTTCGCGGTGGCCTCGGACAGGAGCGTGTGGAATTCGAGATCTGCCTTGAAGAACCGACGGTAGTCGTCTGCGCTCTCCTCCATTTCCCGCAGAATCTGCCTCAGCAGGCTCAATTGGCGGCCTTCGATCCTGTCTGCCGCCAGCTCGGCCGCCTTGCACTCCAGGGTCTCCCGCAGTTCGATGATATCGAGCAGACTGCCCGCTTTAAGGGCGGCCTTCAGCTTCTGCAGCGACGGGTCCGCACCGGGGAGATTGGTGGCGACAAAGGTCCCGCGCCCCTGTTGAACGTCAAGATGCCCCATGACGGATAAGGCGTTCAGCGCTTCCCGTATGGACGAGCGACCGACGCCGAAGCTCAGAGCCAGATCGCGCTGGGAAGGCAGCCTCGATCCGGCAGCGATTTCTCCGGATTTGATTTTTCGAAGGAGTTGCTCAACCACCATCTCGGGCGCGGTGTTTTTTCGGATTACCTCAAAAACCATACGCCGCCTCCTCGACCGAGTTTTTCAAGCAAGAGGTATCGACATCTGCTTATCAGACCATATAAACAACGTATCTATAACCATCTATAGCACCTGTCAAGTCGGCTATTTTTTTATTTTATTTCTATTATAATTGAATAAAACATAATTTAATCAAAACTTGACATTGGCATTAAATCGACCTATAAAATTCATCAGAAGGTCAGACCATCTGCTCTATTTTCAAAGTTAAGATTGATGACACCGATGCTCACCGGCAGGGTCCTGAAACCAGGTGTTTTAAGCACAAAATCGGGCGGCAGTTCGATTGGCGGAAATATTTTCAGCATCATCCGCTTCTCAACGCATGACGGTCCGGGAATACGTACCACCGTCTTCATGAAAGGCTGCCCGCTTGCCTGCTGGTGGTGCCACAACCCCGAAAACTGGCAGCATCTACCGAGCGAAATCTACCGGGCCGAACGCTGCATCGGCTGCGGACAGTGCATTGCCGCCTGCCCTTCCGGGGCTCTCTCAGCCGGAGCTAAAGGAGTTGTTACCGACCCCGACCGATGCGAACATTGCGGCCGATGCGTCGATGCCTGTCCGGCAGGGGCGCGCGAACGCACGTCATGGCGGGTCGGCGCAGCCGATCTGGTCCGATCCATCTCCAGGGATGCCCCTTTTTACGACCAATCCGGCGGCGGCGTCACATTCTCGGGCGGAGAGCCTCTCGCTCAGTCTGACTTTCTGCTTGCCGCGCTTCAGCAGTGCAGCAAGCTCGAAATCCATCGGGCCGTTGAAACCTCCGGTTACGCCGAACCCGGCACCATGCTGGCCGTTGCCCGGCGCACCGATCTTTTTCTCTACGACCTCAAGCTGGTCGATCCGCAGAAGCACCGCATCCACACCGGCGTCGATAACGCCCGGATCCTGTCCAACCTGCGGGCGCTCTCGGAATCGGGCGCAGACATCATCATCCGCATCCCACTGATTCCGGGGGTGAATGATGATACGGAAAGCATCGCCCTTGCCGGCGAATTCATCACCCGGTTGCCGTGCGAGCATGGCGTGGAAGTGCTTCCGTTTCACCGCGCCGCCAGTGTGAAATACGCCAAACTCGGCCTCAGCTACCGCGCCGAAAACCTCACGCCGCCGCCGCCGGAGCGCGTGGCCGAGGCCGCCCGCCAGCTTTCCAAACTGGGTTTGACAGTGAACATAGGAGGCTGAATCGTATGAACGAACGCATCCAGCGACTGCGCCAGGATAGCCTGAGCACGGAACCCCGAATCTCTATCGAACGGGCGCGGATGGTCACCGAATTCTACCGCGAAAACGCCGGCAAGCATTCCATCCCCATGCTGCGGGCTCTGAACTTCCTGCATCTGTGCCGCTACAAAACCATTTATATCGGCTGCGACGAACTGATCGTGGGCGAACGCGGGCCGGCGCCCAAAGCCGTGCCGACCTTCCCGGAATTGACCTGTCATTCGGTGGAAGACCTGCGTATCCTCAATTCTCGGCCGATGACCCGTTACCGGGTCGACGAGGAGGACATCCA
>JALOPB010000117.1 GCA_025454115.1 Desulfobacterales bacterium
ACATCGTCAGCCCCCATTTCAACGCCAACCTCGATCCGTCGCTGTTCAGCTTTGAGATCCCGCCCGGCGCGGACGTCCAGAAAATCGAGGAATGACGGCGTAGCAAGCCTAATCCCGGCGTTGCGCTTCGCCCCATCGCGGCTGCGGTCCTGCCGCAGGCGGGATACGCCCCGCCGCGGGACTCGCGCGCCTTGACCTTGGGCTTCTTAGTCCGTCATTCTCTTTTGCACCGAACTCCCGGCGAATCAGCGTCTTCTTTCAGACCAGCACAGCCATAGAAGGAATCGGAGGTGGTTATCGCGCAGCGCCGGCGCAACTGGCAGGATGGGAATCTGAAGAAAAAGCTAAAAAAGCAGACGGATGAGAAATGCCCAGATGCAAGGCACGCGAAGCCCCGAGGATTGAGGCGTACAAATGTACGCCGCAATGACTCTCGGGGCGAGCGTAACGCCGCAGATGGGCGTTTATCATCAGTTTGCTACGCGCGGCTGACCAGTTCGTCCGGGATATCGGCGTTCGTATAGACTTTTTGAACGTCGTCGCAGTCCTCCAGCATATCCATCAGCTTCACCATCTGGTCGGCTTCCTTGCCGGCCAGCGACGTCGTATTCTGGGGCAGCATGGTGACTTCCGAGGAGATGTAAGACGCCTTCAACTCGTCGATCGCAGTCTTCACGGCTTCGAAGTCCTCGGGAGCCGTAATGACCTCGAATGTTGTTTCGTCCTCGCGCACATCTTCGGCACCGGCTTCCAGCGCCTTCTCCATCAGTTTTTCCTCATCCACCGCCTGGCGTTCGAGGGCGATGTAGCCCTTCTTCTTGAACATCCAGGCGACACAGCCGCTGGTCCCGAGGCTGCCGCCGTTTTTGCTGAAAATATGCCGGATCTCCGCCACCGAGCGGTTTTTATTGTCGGAAAGCGACTCGACCAGCACCGCCGCACCGCCGGGCCCGTAGCCTTCATACAGGCTTTCTTCGTAGCTCACGCCCTCCAGCTCGCCGGTCCCCTTCTTGATCCCGCGCTCGATATTGTCCTTGGGCATGTTCTCCGCCCGGGCCGCCAGAACCGCTGCGCGCAGCCGCGGGTTGCCGTTCAGGTCGCCACCGCCCATGCGAGCGGCTACCGTAATTTCCTTGATCAGTTTGGTGAAGATCTTGCCGCGTTTGGCATCGTTGGCACCTTTTTTGTGCTTGATGCTCGCCCATTTATTATGACCTGACATGGGGTCCTCCTGTTTTACCCTTCCCGATGAGGTATATTTCCTTGCTCGCCTTGCGGCAGCTCTGTGGTTTGAAAATCTTGCATTCCGAAAAGGCGGTTTGGACGGCCGCCGTGAACGATTTGAAATCCTCGCCCTGGAAAATTTTGCAGACAAACGCTCCGCCGGGCCGCAGCACCTGGCGGGCGACAGCGAGCGCCGCTTCGCACAAATTGTAGGAACGTGCGGCATCCACCCCCCGGCTGCCGGTGGTCGCAGGTGCCATGTCGCTCAGCACCACATCGAACTCCTGTGCAAAAACCGCAGCGGGGTCTTCGACCAGTTCAAAAATATCCAGCGTGTGCACGCTGACGTGAGCCGGCAGGCTAATCGTTACGGGCGTCAAATCGACTCCCGCCACACAACCGGTCGAACCCGTGATTTCGGCTGCATACATCAGCCAGGACCCCGGCGCGCATCCCAGATCCAAAATGCGGTTTCCTCGCCGGATAACAGCAAACCGTTTCTGGATTTCCTGGAGCTTGTATACGGACCGGGCCGGATACCGCTCCCTGCGGGCCAGCCGGGTGTAATGGTCATCCCAGCGTTTGTCTTTGACTGCAACATGACGCATGACTTCAACTGACCGTTTGGCAAATTAAGGCAGCTTTTGATAGAAAAATGGTATTATATACAATGGCGGAATCGCTGAAGTCAAACCCTTCAAAAAAGGTTTTCGACGGCTTCAACCACCGATCGCACTCCTGTAATCTCGATACCGTCCGATGAGGCCAGCCGCTTCAGGTTGCTTTGAGGCAAAATACACCGATTGAATCCCATTTTACGCGCTTCCAGGATGCGTTGCTCCACTTGACCGACGGCCCGCACCTCTCCGGTCAGGCCGACCTCGCCGACGACGACGGTCCGGTCGGGGATGGGTTTGTCGAGAAAGCTCGAGGCGATGGCCGCCACAATGGCCAGGTCCACGGCCGGCTCCCCCACTTTCACGCCACCGGCGACATTCATGAAGATATCGTAGCCCATGAGGTGCATGCCGACTTTTTTTTCCATGACCGCCGCCAGCAATGCCACGCGATTTGCATCCAGCCCCAAGATGGTGCGCCGCGGCGTGCCGAAGCTGGTGCCGCTGGTAAGCGCCTGCAGCTCCACCAGGATCGGTCGGGTGCCCTCCATGCTGGCCGCCACCACCGACCCGGCGGCCGCCGCCGGTCGTTCCGAGAGGAAGACCGCCGATGGGTTCGCCACCTCGTCCAGGCCCTTGTCCTTCATCTCGAAAACGCCGATCTCGTTGGTGGAGCCGAAGCGGTTCTTGACCGCCCGCAGCACCCGGAAGATATGGTTGCGGTCGCCTTCGAAATACAGCACCGTGTCCACCATGTGCTCCAGAAGCTTGGGCCCGGCGATGGCGCCGTCCTTGGTGACGTGCCCGACGAGAAAGGCGGGAATACCCGAGCGCTTGGCCATGAGCATCAACCGCACCGTGGCCTCCCGCACCTGGCTGACGCTGCCGGGCGCCGAGCCGAGCTCGGGGTTAAACATGGTCTGGATGGAGTCGATCACCACGACCTCCGGTTTGACCGAGTCGATCATTGCCAGGATCGAGTTGACTTCCACCTCGGAGACCACCAGGATGTGAGGGGATACGCTGGCCAGCCGCTTGCTCCTCAGCCGGATCTGCCGAATGGATTCCTCGCCGGAAACATAGAGCACCTTGCGGCCCTGGCCGGCCAGCCCATGGAGCGCCTGCAACATCAGGGTGGATTTGCCGATGCCGGGATCCCCTCCGATCAGGATTAAAGATCCCGCCACGATCCCGCCGCCCAGCACCCGGTCGAATTCCTGGATGGCCGTAAGCAGGCGTTTCTCGTTTTCGATCTCGATCGAATCGATCGGCACCGGTGTCGAGGGAGCGACCAACGCATCACGCGCGACCGCCAGCGGCCCGGCGACCGCTTGGCGCTCTTCCATAAAAGAGTCCCATCCGCCGCAGTCCGGGCATTTCCCCATCCATTTAGGCGCCTGGTAACCGCACGCCTGGCAGGTGAATACGGTCTTGAATGCCTTTTTCACGATTTTAAATTCCAAGTCCTTGTGGTAGTATACATTTAAAATGTAACATGTGATGCCGCCCCCGGGCAACACCCGCATCAGCATTCCTGCTGAACCGCGCGATCGAAGGAGTCACGCCGAATGCTCAAACCCAACCCCGCACGCCGCCATGCGACCCTGGTTATTCTGATCGTTGCGGCAACGACCTTCTGCCTTGGAGTGCCGGTTGCCAGCGCCCAGGAAAAACTCGACCATTTCGGCATCCTTCGGCAGAGGCTCGTTGCCGATGGGTTCGCTGCGGAATCGGTTTCGCAACTGTACAGCCGACCCGAGGTGTTTGTCGAAGCCGACGGCGTGTCCCGCTTTTTCATCCACAGCGAGGCCAAGTTGAACTACGACCAGTTCAGCTCGCCCGACTCGATCGAAAAGGCTCAGCGCTATCTGCTGGAAAACATGGCCATCCTGGGTTCGGCCGAGGAGACCTACGGGGTCGACAAACGAGTGATTACCGCCATTTTGCTGGTGGAAAGCCGTCTGGGCACCCTGTCCGGCAGCCGCTCCGCCCTGAACATCCTCTCGACGCTGGCCGCCCTGACCGATCCGGCCTTCCAGGAGAGCTTCTGGCGCATTATCCCGCCGGAACGGCGCGTCACGCGCGAGCGTTTCAACGAACGGGTCCAGAAACGCGCCGAATGGGGCTATCGCGAACTAAAGGCCCTGCTGCGCTATGCCCAGCGGGAAGGGATCGATCCGGCGGCCATTACAAGCTCCTACGCCGGCGCCGTGGGTTATGCCCAGTTCATGCCGACCAATATCCTGGCCTATGCCCAGGACGGCAACCAGGACGGTCGCGTCGACCTTCTGGTTCACGCCGATGCCGTCGCCAGCATCGCCAACTACCTGAAGCGTCACGGCTGGCAGCCGGGAATCAGCCGCGAGAAGCAGGAAAAAGTAATCCACGCCTACAACCCCAGTGTTTATTATGTCAACGCGATCCTCAAGGTCGCCGACCTTCTGAAAGGCTGAGCATGGAGGACTTCAAAGCCATCCTGATTTTTCTGGCGATCTGCATACCGTTCTTCATCGGCACGATCTGGGCGGTGGTGGACGTCGCTCAAAAGGACTTCGGCAGCGCCGGAGCCAAAGCCAAGTGGTGGGTCATCGCCTCGATTCCGTTCGCAGGTTTCATCGTCTACCTGCTGGCCGGTTTTCGCAAGGGCAAAAGGGCCTTCTGACGTGGTCCTTTTGCAAATTCCATTTGACAAGATTCGAGGTATCCTGTAACAAAGTCGCCCTGATTTCACTCGACGGTCCCATCGTCTAGCGGCCTAGGACACCGGCCTCTCACGTCGGTAACACGGGTTCGAGTCCCGTTGGGACCACCACTCAAAATCGAGACCCCGGATCGTGCATTAGCCGATCCGGGGTTAGTTTTTGCGTCATTGACCGTCGAGGCTTTCTTGACTACAATGGCATGGTCATCGCAAAAATACCCCTGCAAGCTTCAATTCCATTTTCATTGCCTCAAGGAGAAACACCATGAGTTCTCCGCCCAAACTCAAACCAATACTGAAAGAGTACCGTCAACGGCTCTCTGAGATTCTCGGGGACGACTTGGACTCGGTCGTCCTATATGGATCGCAGGCCCGCGGGGAAGCCAGCTCGGGATCGGATATCGACGTCCTTTGCATCATGAAAAACTCTTTTAATTATGGAGACCTCATCAGCCGCACCTCTTTGGCGACAGCCGAGATCAGCCTTGCGCATGATGTCGTCATATCACGTGTTTTCATTACCCGCGACGCCTACACGTCCGAGGACAGCCCTTTCATGATGAATGTCCGCAAAGAGCAGGTGACAGTATGACCTCCGGCATCGAGGCTCTGTTTACCAAAGCCGGGGAAAGCCTCGCGGCGGCCAAAGTTCTCATCAAAGATGGCTATTATGATTTTGCGGCTTCACGGGCCTATTATGCCATGTTCTATGTGGCATCCGCACTCTTGGCTAATTTGAATTTATCGTATAGCAGTCATTCTGCTGTGATCTCCTCCTTCGGCCGTGAGTTTGCAAAGACCGGAAAGTTGGATTCGAAGTACCATCGCTGGTTGATCGACGCCCAGGATCTTCGAAATATCGGCGACTATGGCGTGGGCAGCCAAGTGCCTGAAGAATACGCAAGAATGGTCTGTGATTGGGCTGTCCAATTTATAAACGCTGCAGAGGACTTTCTGCAGAGCCGAACATAAGGTTGCTGCTTACTGTACATGCGCACTATGCGTCTCTCATGTTAATTCATAATTCAAGCTCTGACACTAAACGTCCCAAATGCTCGTAAATGCAGGTGGAATGCGACTTTGGGCAAACGCTCACGTCGGTAACACGGGTTCGAGTCCCGTTGGGACCACCAGCAATAAAATCAAGGGCTTATATGGATTTCTAAGCCCTTTAAATTTTCCGCAGCAAGTCATTTCCCACCGAGTTTCCCACCTGCGAATATCAACTACGTATGGCGACTGTAGCCCACCTGTGATATGAATAAGCCACGCTTTAACATGTGGTAAGTTCGGTGCGCATATTGAAGGCAGCCTTTATTATGGCAGAATTTGTATCCCTTGCGAAAGGCAGGTTGTAATATGACAGAGGCTTGCCGCCGAGCAGGCACATATGTAATGCAACCGACCGGATATCGGGCCTTCATCCCCGCTCCCTTACCGCCGGATCCCCCAGTTGCAATTAATTCCACACTCCAGGCGTTGCTATCTGAGGCTGATCGTGCATTGGGCCGCTTAGACGGGTCTATCCAGACACTCCCAAATCCTGATCTCTTTGTTTTTATGTACGTGCGCAAGGAGGCGGTGCTGTCCAGCCAGATCGAAGGAACCCAGAGTTCATTACAGGATTTGCTTGCAGCAGAAGCGCGTATCCTAGATTCCGATCACCCAAGTGATGTAGCTGAGGTTATAAACTATGTCGCTTCAATGAGACATGGGCTTTCCCAGTTGGCCACCTTGCCAGTCTCAATCAGGCTTATACGTGAAATACATGAAAAATTGATGGCCGGGGTACGCGGTGCCCGCTTAACCCCCGGAGAACTGCGCCGCAGTCAAAACTGGATTGGGCCTCTTGGATGCACCCTCAACGAATGCACTTTTGTGCCGCCGCCGCCGCAAGAGGTGCCTAACGCTCTTGGCAATTTGGAAAGCTTCTTGCATCAAGGTGATGATATTCCCCTTTTGATAAAAGTTGGCTTGGCCCATGCTCAATTTGAAACCATTCATCCTTTCCTCGATGGGAATGGGCGTATAGGGAGACTTTTAATAACATTTCTCCTATGCGAGCGTCGGGTTCTGATAAAGCCGGTTCTGTACCTGTCTTATTTTTTCAAACAACACAGACAAGATTATTATGACCGGCTCCAAAGTGTCCGCGATCATGGCGATTGGGAGGGCTGGCTATCCTTCTTTTTGAGAGGAGTAACGGAGGTTAGTATTCAGGCGACGGATACTGCGCGCAGAATAATTGCATTGCGAGAACGACACAGGTTGCTGATCACGGAAAGGTTGGGCCGCGCTGCAGGGAATGGCCATCGGGTCTTGGAACATCTTTATGAAAGGCCGATAATCGCCGTGGAGCAAGTAAAATCAATCACCGGCACCACATATACGGCAGCTAACCAGTTGGTCCATAAACTTGTGGAATTAGAAATTTTGAGCGAGTCTACCGGACAAAGACGGAATAGAAGATTTATGTACGATACCTACATCCGCCTTTTTGATGAACCGCCCGACCAGCCTCGCCAGCCGAATCGTTAGGGTTATTTTATCCTTCAAACTCCCACCGTCGAAGGCTACGGCATGTGCCTTTTCGTCCTATCCGAGACGTTCAGCGCCTGCGGCCCATCAATTTCGACGCTGCCAGGGGGCACCGAGTATTTTGCGCGGGGCTAATTTTATCGGGGTATCCACTTTTTGCCCGCTGCCCTCATTGGTCGGGTTATCCGAGTACACCTGCCCGCGCATATCGTGAATTACCCCAAGCGGCTGTTTCTCGTTCCCTAAAACCGTTTTCATAACGTCCCTCCTTTGCCGGGTGCGACCGTAGCAACACCCGGCTATCGGGTTGTGAACATTAGAGCGCGTTGCGGCTCAATACTTCTCGAATCGGCATTGGGCCTCGGATCGTCCCCGTGGGTCAGCGCATGGTGTTCCTTCTGCCCGGTTTCGAAGATCGCGGCGGCAAGCTCCGTATTGGCGAAATGTTTTCCGGGCTGGTAGCCGTTTTCAAGCCAGTTCTCCGGGAATGGGTCGCCTGCCGAAAAAAACTTGTTCAGGTAAAAGCAAGCGCGGGTGCACGTGTAGATGCCATGCTTTTCCTCAAGCATTGAATTTCCCCTTGTTCAATCTTTCAAAATACGAGAGGCGACAACAACTGGAGGCTTGAACGCCGACACACCGGGACAGCCCCTGCGCGTTTTTCCCGCTTTTTCCAAATTTTTGGAAATGTTTTCCGTGTACAGCAGCGATACAGGCAGCGTTTGTACTAACCCAAATAGACGCTTCACCATACACCTCCGATACAGCCATATCACATAGGTATTACTACTATTACACTACTACTGAAACGCGAAGCGCTCCTGCACAAAACAGCTACAGGGAGCCGTTCACACCCGCTTTCCAAGATTTTGCTTTTTCAGGCGAGGGGCCGATAAATTTGGTGCGGATGGACGATCTCTTCAGGAAAGGTATCCGGCTAAACCTTTTTTGAAAAAAAAGAGGGAGAACGGTGCCCGGTTATAAGGTACAATTCAGGCAGGTTGGCCACAGGCGATGCGTTTGGATCTGGTATGCACGGGTTCCGCCACCAGCCGCACGCCCAACGCCGCGCAGACACGGCTAATGGTATCGAAGCGCGGCTGTGCATCAGCCCGCAGCGCCTTGTAAAGCGCTTCGCGCGTTAATCCGGACGCCTTGGCAATCTCGCTCATGCCGCGGGCA
>JALOPB010000443.1 GCA_025454115.1 Desulfobacterales bacterium
GGCACCTTGTAATGAAGCTGCTTGCTCGACCGTTCGGAAAAGTTGTGGTCCCGGCCGAAGTTGAACATCTCATGCACGGATTTTTCATGGATGAAGCGGGTGATGTCGTGCAGGGTGCGGCAGTTGGCCGGGGCGAAGTCCGGCGATTCGGGTTCCAGGAGGCCAAGCGGCACGATCATCCGGCTGGCCTCCGCGAGGATTTCGTAGACCGGACTGCCCTGCATGAGCGATTTGCGGGGCGACGCCTGATGGAGCAGCGCCTCGATGCGGCCGGGGTGAATCGCCTGACCGGTGGCATCCACCGTCGCCAGATCGCCGGTGCGGAGGAGGCTGGTGGCCTGCGGCACCGCGAAGAGCGCCGGCACGCCGAACTCGCGGGCCACATTGGCCAGATGGCCGGCAAAGCCTCCCTCTTCAGTGACGACCGCGGCCGCCCGGCTGAGCAGCGAGGCCCAGCGCGGCAGGGCCTGCCGCACCACCAGGACCGCACCGTTGGGAAACGCCAGTACGTCGGAGCCCTTGTCGGCAATGAACACCGGGCCGCAGGCGGCGCCGGAGCTGGCGGTGATACCGCCGCGGTAAATAACGGAATGGCCGTCGATCGCCGATTCGGCCCGCCGCGGAGCCGTTTCGGCCGGTTTTTGCTGCAGGGGCCGGCATTGCAGCAGGTAAAGCTCGCCGCGGGGGTCGATGGCCCACTCGATGTCCATGGCCACGTCGTAGTGGCGCTCCAAGGCGACGGCCGTTCGGGCCAGGTCGATCGCCTGCGCGTGCGTGATGGACGGCAGCAGCTGCTCGGCACCGGTCACATCCAGGCGGCAGACGCCCTCTTCCGGGTAGCAGACGAATTTGCGCTCCTTCGGCCGGATGTCTTCGAAGACGACCGTCATGGCGTCTTTGCGCGAAACAATGAAGAGATCGCAGGCGGCGCTTCCATCCACCACGGCTTTGGGCAGCCCCCAGGCCGCATTGGTGAAAATGCGATGATCGTGGATGTCCACCGGGTTGCGGCTGTAGGTGACCCCGCCCGCGACAGCGTCCACCATGGCGAGGCATCCGACGCACATGGCCACGTCCTCGTCGCGGAAGCCCCGGGTCAGGCGGTAGGTGATGGCCTGCAGGCTGTACTTGCTGGCCAAAACTTCCCGGTAGGCCTCGAGTACCATATCTGCGCTGACATTCAATTCGGACCGATATTGACCGGCGAAGGAACTGCCGGCGGCGTCCTCTCCCAGGGCGCTGCTGCGCAGGGCGGCCGTGACCCTGCCGCCGGCCTCGTTTTCCATAGCGGTCCAGGCCTCCCGAATGGCCTCGGCCAGGTCGGCGGGCACCTCGGCACGGATGATCATCTGCTGGATTTCAGCGCTCAAATTATAGAGCGCCTCGATCCGGTCGGCCTCGGCCGTCTGCATGCGGCGGTCGATCTCGGCCTGCAGGTCGTTGTGCTCCAGAAAGCGTTGGTAGGCGCAAGCGGTAATGGCGAACCCCGGCGGAACCGTAACCTTCAGACTGTTCTTAATCTCTCCCAGATTGGCCATCTTGCTGCCGACGACGTCCGCCATCTCCTTGGTCACTTCGCTGAGAGGAATCACCAGCCGTTCGTCGGCAACCGGCTTGCGTCGGGTCAGCACGGCGTCGATGGACTTCTGGATCGCGTCGAAACGGGTGGACAGCTCATCGTATTTGCCCGGGGCGAGCTTTTCGATGTTCCGGACCATGGAAAAGACGTTTACGGCAACCGACGTGCAGGCGCCGCGCACGAAGGTCATCCCGAACGGCCGGGAACCATGCAGGGTTTCTTCGATCTCGGCCATGATCTCGAGTGCCTTGTGGTTGGCGCTCAACAGCAGTTTGAAGCTGTGATAGCGGTCCTTGAACTCGATGCGCAGGGCGTCGACCGCCGCATCCGCGGTTTCACAGGACGGCTTGCGGATTAATAGTTTCTTGAAGAGGCTGCCGATCGCCATTAAAAAAGCCTCGCCGTTAGAATCTTTAGAGGCTTACTTGAAATCATTCGATTTGCCAGCAGGCAAGTGCCCTTGGCATTTTTAACATTTTTTTTCTTCCACAAGGAAGAAAAAAAGGCCGGAAGCAGATTCAAGGAACTCGTGCTTCCGGCCCTCGGTTCCGCATGACGTCACCGTCATCGGGCCTCAATGTTCAAGCTGCATACCCCACCCTTCGAAAAGGAACATGATGGCGAACCCGTACCAGAGGGTGTAGATTACATAGAACACCAGCGAGAAGACCACCACCCCCAGGCGGTCCATAATGCTCTGGGGCTCCACCCGGTAGAAGTTGTAGCTCGCTTCGATGCCCTTTTTGCCGATGTTGGCGACCGCTTTGGCCTCCTTGAATTTCTTCTGGTTGTTGAGGTCTTTCTCGATCGCCTTGAAGGCGGCCTGCCACCAGGTGTAAAGGGCCTGGCGCTCGCCGAAGCCGTATTTGTCGGCGACCGCTTTCCCGTCGTTCTTGTACATGGCATCGGCGTCGGCGAGGACGCCGTCCAGGATCTTGCCCAAGTCGCCGGAGACCTTGAGCGTGGCATCGGTCACGCTGACCGCGGCCCCCGTTTTCGTTAAGAGCCGGGAGGTCTGTTGGGCCTGGGTCGGGTTGGCCATGGCAACGGACAGATCCACGTTGTTCCCGCTGAAGGTTTTGGCCTCGTCCTTGAGCTTCGGGATGTAATTGGCCGATCCCTTGGAGATGGAGTTGTAGAGGCCGTCGAGGTAGTCCAGGCCGTTCAGGCCACCGAAGATCGGGGTGAAGAAAAGGGTCAGCACCGCGAAGAACGCGATGAGCATCACCAGGCCGAGAGTGAATTTCTTCTTGTGTGCGATCATTTTTTCACCCCCTTTCCGAGCAGAGCCGGAATGTTCTTGAGGAACGTCCCGATGACCCAGACCGAGAAGATCGTAATGACGATGAAAAACGCGTAGATCCCGATCGTTTCAAGGAAGGAGCCGGCCTCCTTGGACAGCGGGATGAAGCCGACGTCGGCCAGCTTGGAGGGCAGCGCGAAGATCCGGTTCACGAAGCCGGCGAGCACCGCCATGGCGTAGAAGCCGCGGATGGTGATGCCCGGGACCACTTTCGTCGCCATGGCGCCGATCTGGATGCCGAGCAGCGAGCCGAGCAGCATGCCCATCGCGAGCGTGTAGAAGATGAAACCGTAGATGGCGTACTGGGAGACCGCAGCCCAGCCGGCGGTGAAGATGATCTGGAAGATGTCCGTGCCGACCGTGGTCATGGAGGAGACGCCGAGGACGTAGACGAAGATCGGGAAGGTGAGGAATCCGCCCCCGACCCCCATGATGCCCGCGGCCAGGCCGACCAGCGCGCCGCTCGCCACCAGGAACACCCAGGAGATGCCGCGGCCGCCCGGGACGAGGTCGAGGTCGAAGCGGACCATGGGCGGGATGT
>JALOPB010000118.1 GCA_025454115.1 Desulfobacterales bacterium
GGCGCCCAGTTCATGTCCGCCCAGGTGACCTCCTTGGGATTTGAAAAATAGGCGTTTTCAGCGCATGGCTTGCAAACATACTTTCCGTCCCGAACCGCTTCGCGCCCGTCACGCACGACCTGCCCGCAGCGGCTGCAGGCGACCTTGCGCTGGGTCGGGCCGGGCAGGTCCACCGGCCGGATCGGCACCCGCACCTGCTGCACCCTGAACAGGACGCTGTCCGGCATGCGACAGTAGGCCGTAAGCTGCTGCTGAGACTTGCCGCTCACCTCCGGCGCATAAACGGCCGCCAAATCGCGGGCCTCTTCGGTGGAAACCACCCGAAAGGCCTTGCCGGTCTCAAGGTTCAGGAAGGTGGCTGCCATGATGCCGTAGTCAACGAACTTGAGGCTGCGGCGGCCCAGCTTGACCCCACTCACATGCGCCACGGCATCGGCAGTGCACCGGTCCATCTCGACATAGACGATCAGCTTCTTGATCTGATCGCGCCGGGTCGGCTCGTCCAGCCCGATCAGCCGGCAGCCCAGCATGGCCATGCGCACTCCCACAATCTGGCCCGGGCACAGGTGCCCATGCGCAGCAGCGGATGTTTCCAGCAATTCATGGAATGGTTTCATGGTCGGTTTCCTCGCTAATCATGAAAAATGGGTCAAGCGGGAAGGCTGCCGCTCAATAAAACCGGCACGTCGCCATGGCATCGACTGAAATCGCTC
This sequence comes from Desulfobacterales bacterium, assembly GCA_025454115.1. Taxonomy (GTDB): domain Bacteria; phylum Desulfobacterota; class Desulfobacteria; order Desulfobacterales; family SpSt-501; genus SpSt-501. The sequence continues at coordinate 714 of JALOPB010000118.1, forward strand.
TCGATAAACAGGCGCGTGGCCATTGCCAGGCTCTGGTAGAACCGTGTCTGTGCCTGTTCCTCAACGCTGCGTGAGAAATCCGGCACCCACGCCGCGAGATGCCTCTCCAGAAAAGCACGCTGTTTCTGGCCGAAGTTCTGTGCGCGGCCCAGGTTTCCGTGCGTCAGTGCGTCAAATTCCTTAATAACCAAAAAGTGCATAAACTCCAGTTCGACCGCGATATGATCCGGCGTACCGCTGAAGTCAGCGGACACCTCCAGGCCGGCCTCGTTGTAGCAATCGCCGGCGGCCAAAGTCGAATCTCCCATCAGCCGGCGTTCCCCTTCGAGATAGACCGAACCGTAAGGCGGCGCCAAAAGGGCAAAAGGACCCACAAAGAGCCGGGCGTGATCGATCGTCAACTCTTCAAAGCCTTCACCAGCCTGCCCAGCCGCTTCCATGCGATCAACGGCTTCCGCGGCCGGCGGGCATAGCGTCTTCAGGTGGCGGCTTAACTGCTTCACGTGCTCACCGGTCTCCTCCCCCGGAGAGTAGTAGCATTCGGCGAGTAATTTGTAGACTGCCGCTCGGGCGACTTGGTCAGAGCTCATTGCGTTTGCCTCCATTGCCTTATCCTTGACATTCGGATGATGCCGGCCGCTTTTTGGGTCGGCATCATCCGGCTCAGTTCAACCGGTGGGGGCTTCGTTCAGTTTCAAGTAGCGTTCCCCCAGCGTGTACAACAGCAACATCACGGCCAGCGCAAACACCAGCACGAGCAGCTCCCAGATGCTCGGCACGTACTGCACGTATTGCGGAAACTGCTCGGCCTTGGGTCCGACCGGATGACTCTGACCGGCCAGAAGGATTTCCATATGCCGCGCCAGCGACCCCACGAAGATAAGTGCCGAAGCGAGGATGCGGCCGCCAGCCGATCCACGCACGGAGGGTATCAGCAGGAGGACGAACGGCAGGAAAAGGCCGAGAATGACCTCGGTGCCGAACACACCGATGGACCCGAAGAGGTGTTCGAACTTGTGATACACCAGGAACGCGGGAATCGTGGTCGATGATTCGATGATGATTTTCAGCAGGGTGAAGGCCGTGACGATCCCGGCCGAATACGTCAGAATCAAGGTGAATTCGTCATACAAAACAGCGGCGTATTCACCGGATGAAGCCGTGCCGGCGACACGGCCCACGACCAGGCTGTAAAGGATGAACAGTGCGGTGCCGCTCAAGACAGCCATCAGAAGACAATAGATGGACATCACCGGGCCGAAATAGGTGGCGCGCGATTCGGTCAGCCCGAACACCGAGCCGATCATGAGAGGCGCGATCAGCGCCAGGACGAACGAAGCCGTTCCCAACAGTTTGCTGAAGCCGCTGTGGTAGTCGCCGGTGTGCATTTTCCAGAACTTCAACGCTAAAACCGCCAGCTCGACGCTGTAGATGGCGCCCATCCACCAGATCGGCGACGACAGGTTGGGCGAGAGCATGATGTAGATCATATGGAAAATGGAACCGAGCTCCAGCCCGATGGACACGAACCCGCCGCAGAGGGTCGCGATGGCCAGGAACACCAGCCGCTTGGCGAAAGGCTCATACTTTTTGATGCCGAAAACCAACGGCAGGGCCGACAGCAGCGTCAGCCCGGAACTCGACAGAGCCAGGAAGATGTAGACTCCCAGCGGCAGGGTCCAGATCAGCACGTCGTTGGCGTTGAAAAGAATGTGGCCCTGCATGAAGATGAAGGCACCCGCGACGGCGCCGGCCAATAAGGCGATTCCGAGCACCCCCAACCAGATCGGATAGAGACTCTTGTTGCCGTTCATTTAGACACCTCCCTTGGTCGCCCGATAGCGGGCCGGGTTGTAGCCGCGAATGTAGAACACGTGGGGCTCGGTGCCGATCTCCTCGCGCAGCCGGAACGGGTGGAATTTGCCGAGCAGGACACTCACCTCGCTGTTCGGATCCGACAGATCACCGAAAACCCGCGCATTCGCCGGGCAGGCCTCCACGCAGTACGGCAGCTGCTTTTTCGCGACGCGATGATCGCAGAAGGTGCATTTCTCAACGACCCCCTTGGGCCGGATGGTGGCGGCGGTCCCGCTTCGTTCCGGGTTGAAATACGGCGGCGCCTGCCCGCCAACCTTCTCCACAAGCTCTTTGGGCGATGCCGTACCGCCGGGAATGGCCGCCTCCTCGCTGCGCCAGAATTTGTGCGGTTTTTCCCAATTGAAGTAGATGACCCCGTAGGGGCAGTTGAACTCGCAGTATTTGCAGCCGATGCACTTGTTGGGGTCGTGCATGGTGATGCCGTTTTCGAGCTTGTGCATGGCCCGCGTCGGGCAGCCGCGCACGCAGGGAGCGCTGCCGCAGTGGTTGCAGAGGGTCGGGATGTAGTGGTAGCGCACATTCGGGAAGGTGCCGACGGTTTCGGTGATCTTGTTGGACCAGTAGATACCCTCCGGAACGTTGTTTTCGTTGCGACAGGCGATGCTGCAAGCGCCGCAGCCGACACAGCGCTGCAGATCGATGACCATGGCGTATCTGGGCATGGGTTCAACCTCCTTATATCTTTTCAATCTTGACGCGAGTGGCGGCATGGCGGACGGTGGCGCCGCTGAGCCGATCATAGACCGCTGGGATGACTTCGTTGTTGTTGCCGCCCCGGGGCTCCTTGCCGAAAATCTTGGCCGCTACCCGGCCATAGACCCAGTGGCCCTGGCCGTAACACTTGGCGACCGTGCCGGGCCGCACACCTTCCCACAGCTTGGCCGTGCATTCGAGCTTTCCCGTGGGGGAAGTGATGCGTATCTTGTCTCCGGTTTTCAATCCCAGCTTCGTGGCGTCCAACGGGTTGATCTTGGCGACATCGTCCCAGACCGCATCGCCGGGGTCTACGTCCTTGAACTCCTGGTACCAGGTGCAATTGGCGGAGCGCCCCTCGCGGTTGAGCCGCGACTTGTGGTCAACGAACAGGAAGGGGTATTGGATTGGTTCCCCGGCCGTTGCCGGCTCCTCGTAGTGCGGTATGAACGCGATCTCGCCCCGTGCCTGATAGCCGCTGACCTCCAGGATGTCGTCCACCGTCGTGTTGTGCTTCTTGGCGTGTTCCTCCAGAGCGGCTTTCAGAGTCTCGCTGTAGAACTCGAACTTCTTGGTTTTGGTGTTCATGGCGCTCCACCGCTTGCGATAGGGGTAGGAAGCCGAGTTCCAGACGCCGGCCTTGCGGAACTCCTCCCAGCCGGTGAACTTGTCGCCGCCCTGGTATTTGGCGGGGTCCCACAAGTTCTGGGTGGTGTATTTCACGCAGTAGAGCGCGAACTCCTTCTCGTTGGCCGGCTCCTTGCCACTTTCCGGATCCTTGACTGTTTTGAAGTAGCGCTGCAGGTTGTCGAAGCCCCGCTGCGCCAGCTTATCTGCCAAGAGCCAGGGGATCTCGGTTTCATCTATCTTGGATTCCCACATGGGTTTGATCACCGGCTGCATCAAGGTGACGTGGCGGTAACCGTTGCCGATGCTCTTCACCCAACCCCATTTTTCGAAGAGATGGTGGGTATCCGGCAGAAGGATGTCGGCGAACCAGGAAAACTCCGATGCGTTGGTGGTGATGTGCACCAGGAAAGGTATTTTGGAAAGCGCCTGGTTCCAGCGCTCGGGCTGAGTGCAGGAGAAGTTGAAGTTGTTCATGTAGGCGATGGCCACTTTGATGTCGTACGGATCGGCATTCAGGATGCCGTCGGCCGCGCGGTTGGTGACGACCGCCGAACCCGGTTTGCCCCCGTTGATGCAAGGAAATTCTTTGCGGCCGCGATGGTCGATCTTGGCCATCTTCGAACCCTTTTTAGCCGCTTCGTCCAGAAAATCATCCCAATTCGGAAATTTTCCGGTGTATTCCTTATTGCTGACGAGGGTGCCGCCCATGTTGTCGCAAGCGCCCGTTATACCGTTCAGGCAGTGGCAAATCATGCTGGCATATGCCCCGCGCACTTGCATGACCGGGCCGCCGCCCACCCACGAGATCGACTGGGAGCCGGCCTTGCCGTAGTCGGTCGCCACCCGCACGATCTGATCCAGGGCCAGCCCAGTGATCTTCGCCGCCCATTCCGGAGTCTTGTCCTTCAGCTCCAGGTTCCAAAATTCCACGATCCCGTTGGTATGCTTTTCCTCGAATGTTTCCGGGTCGACCTCCTGGCCGACCACAAACAGGTTCTTGCCCTCTTTAAAATCCCCGACGAACTCCCTGCTCCACATTCCTTTGGTGAGAAGTACATGCGCAATCGCTGCCGCCAACGCGCCATCCTGGCCGGGTTTGATTGGCAGCCATTCGTCGGCTTTGGCAGCGGTCGCCGAAAGCCGCGGTTCGACCACCGCGATAGTAGCTTTCCCGACGATGTCGCCCCACACGCTGGAATAGTAGGAAACCTGACGGTTGGCTGCCAGCGGGTCGGCCCCCCAGATCAGCATGTATTTGGTGTTCAGGACATCGTACTGGCGGTAGTCCCAGTAGCCTTCGGTGTAGAACGGGCCGAACTTCTCCGCCTCGGCGCAGATGGCGCTGTGGGAGATGTTGTTGGGCGATCCGATGATCTTGGTCATGGCGTCATAGATGATGTCGCGCATGTAGGTGTAGCGACCGCGCATGAGTAGATACTTGTGGGTTTCGTTGTTCTTGCGCAGCTCCATGATCTTGTCGGCAATGGTGTTCAGCGCCTCGTCCCAGGAGATCGGCACGAACTTGGGATCTTCGGTGCGACCCTTTTTCGGGTTGGTGCGCTTCATGGGAGTTTTGATCCGGTCCGGATCGTAGACCTGCTGCAGGGCCAGGTGAGCCCGCGGGCAGCTCGCCGACCCGTTGACCTTGGAGCGTTTGTTCCCGTGAACTTTGATCGCCCGGCCGTTAACGACATAGACCTCCTTGGAGCACCAGGAGGTGCATCCCTGGCAGGTCGAGGCGATCCACTGCCCCATGTCGCCCCCGGCGGCCTTGCCGGTCTGGGCCAGCGCCCGCAGGTCCGGCGTAAGCCCGGTTCCAAGCGCCAGCGCAGCGCCGGTCGCCGCCGTGGCCTTTACAAAGCTCCGGCGGCTCATTTTCAGGCCGCTTGGCTGATCTGTAATCGTGTTCTGCGGCGTGTTCATTTCCTTTTCCATTTCTCCTCCGTCTGGGTGTGAGGTTGTCATTGGGCATTCAGACTATTTCAGGGTTTCGATCGTCTTTCCGGATGCATTTGAGCCAATACTTGAGTTCGTCCGGGTCGATCGGCTTGGTCAAACAGGCGTAAATGTGGTCGCGAATGGAGTCCTTCAGCTCCGGGTGAAACCGCTCCTTTGAAACGCAGAGGAAGGGGACGTCTGGAAACTGCAAGGTGAGATCTTTGATGCTGCGATTGTCCAAAGTCAGTGAGTCAAGGTCCATTATGACCGCTATGAATGAAGTATTATCCAATTTTTTTTTAAGTTCGGATGAAGATGTCACCGACTGCGTATTGAAATCGGCTTCTTTCAGCAGATGGGCGATTCCTGCACTTTCCACAGGATCAGCGTTCATGAGCAGGATCGTTTTTTGACTGATTTCATTTAAATTATTCGCCATGGCACAAGTCAAAGCGAACGCAAGTTTAGGTTGTCAGGCCGCATGGTGATAGAGCAAGCCGGATGCCACAACTCCGATTAGAGTTCTTGTTGATGGTTCAATTCTTATGTAAATTTAATCTAACCAACCAAAAATACAGGTTATTTTTTTATGGCATGAACGGTTGCCAGTTCCCCGGAGACGGCGACGGAAAGAAAACTGCAAGGGGAAGGCTTAGAACGGACCGTCCGGTTTTCGGACGTGTCATTTGCTTCAAAATAATTTTATTGTTCTATTTAAGTAGGTTGGCTGTGTTCGAAAATCGTATTGCCCTGGCTGGCGATTGAACGGAAAGGATGCGGTATTCAAAAAGCTGGCATATAATTCAGCGACGCTAATGTACGGTCGGCGGGTTGAGCTGGTATTTTTTTATTTTTTCGTAAAGGGTGCTGCGGCTGATACCCAGGCGCTGGGCGGCCTCGGTTTTGTTCCAATTGCACTCCTCCAAGACCTCTTTCAGGAGCCGGGCCTCGTTGCCGGTAATGGTCTTGCCGGCTGCCGGCGGCGCCTCGGCTGCCTGTCCGGTTATCAGCTGGGGGAGATCGACTCCTTCCACGCTATTCCCCTTGGCCAAGACGACGGCGTGTTCGATGGTGTTCTCAAGCTCCCGCACATTTCCCGTCCATCGATGATTGAGTAGAATACGCATGGCTTCGCTGCTGAATTCCCGCAGGTCTTTCTTCTGCCGTTCGGCGAATTTATGCAGAAAATGCCTCGCCAGCAGGGGGATGTCGTTCTGCCGCTCGCGCAGCGGAGGGAGCTGGATGGGAATGACGTTCAGCCGATAGAACAGGTCCTCGCGGAACTTCCCGGCTTTGACCTCCTCCAGCAGGCTCTTGTTCGTGGCAGCCAGAATGCGCACGTCGACCGTGATCGTCTGCTCTCCCCCGACCCGCTCGAACTTCTGGCTCTGCAGGACGCGCAGCAGCTTGATCTGGGCCGTCGCGGAGATCTCGCCGATCTCGTCCAGGAAAACCGTGCCGCCGTGGGCCTGCTCGAACCGGCCGGCCCGGCGCCGCGATGCCCCGGTGAAAGCCCCTTTCTCGTGGCCGAAAAGCTCACTTTCGAGCAGCGTGCTGGGATAGGCCGAGCAGTTGATCACCACGAACGGTTTGTCGCTGCGGCTGCTGTGCTGGTGGATGGCGCGGGCGACCAACTCCTTGCCGGTGCCGCTCTCGCCCTGGATGAGGACGGTGGCATCCGTGGGCGCCACGTCCTCGATCAGCTTGTAGATGAACTGCATCTTGGGGTCCTTGCCCACCATTCCGCTGAAACCGGCCGTCGGCTCGATGCGCGCCCGCAGGTCCTGGATTTCCTCCTCGTGCAGTACCGCCCGGCGCAGAGCCCCGGAGGTCTGATCCAGAATCAGCTCGACCACCTCGAGCTCTTTCGTCACGCAGGTGCACTCCTGGGGGCAGCCGATCACGATAGCCCCCAGCAGGTCCTGCTGGTGATGAAAAGGCAGGATCGCCAGCTGTCTGGCGGAATGGAACTCGAAGGGCAAGGGCGCCTCTGCAAATTTTTCCGTTTCAATGAAGCTGACCCCTTGTAAGCCGTCCATCGCAGCGCGAGCCGCGGCGGCGGCTTCGGGTCCCATTCCGACCGTTCCCTGACCGGATGTGACATAGGCCTCATCCCTGCGGCTGTTGAACACGATCATCGTCATGTTGTGGCAGGCGACGATGCCCGCGAAGGCACGGATCAAATAGGAACTCACATCTTTGAGATCGGCCAATGCAGCAAGCTCTTGGGTGATCGACAGGGAGAGCCGCAGCCGGCGGTGGGCCAAGTCCAGCTCCTGGTGTTTTTTTTCAAGTTCCCGGTTTGAGGCCTCCAGCCGGCCGGTGTAGTCCCTCAACCGGGAAATCATCGTATTGAAGGCCGAAGCCAGCCGGA
>JALOPB010000444.1 GCA_025454115.1 Desulfobacterales bacterium
CATCCGAAAATGAAATCGGGTCGGTGTCCGGGGTCGTCGGTGCAGACTCCGACCCTCCGGAGCCTCCCGACCCGCAACCGGATATCAGCCCGACCATAAGGATCAACAAGGCGCCTGCCGCGGCGCTGGATATGCACCGATGCGTCGATCTCATCAAGCCGTCCTCCATTTGAATGAACCCGCGTCAGAAGCCCGGGATTTGATGCGGAAAGTAGTCTTCCAGCGTCCCCTCGCGGTAGACATCCGCGGTCGCGCAGTGCAGGCCCCCGCCGAAGGCCGCCACATCCCAGAGCGGCACCGGCACCACTTCGAAGCCGAGTCGGTCGAACTGTTCCATCTGCTCCGTCTCAGCGGCTTCGACGCACACCGTCTTGGGGTCGAGGATGAGGATGTTCATCGACAGCCACACGCTGCAGAAGGAAAGCTTGGCTTTCTTGTCGTGGGCCGGCTTGGCGCACTCGACGATCTGCCAGTCGTTCTTCTTGAAAAGCTCCACCATCTCGGGCTGCGCTGGCGGTTGGAAAGCGCCAGTCCCGGCCGCAGCGGCACGAAAGTGGCGTCGATGTGCATCGGCGCGTCCTCCTTGAAGATCACCGAGTGCACGCGGTGCTCGGGAAAGTGCCGGCGCAGCCAGCTGATGCCGGCGGCGTTGGTCACCGTGGACTGCTGCACGATCAGGTCCCTGCCGCAGCGGGCCACGTCGGCCGCGTCGAAGCAGGGCTCGGCCTCGGTCAACACCCAGTCCCGGGCCTGGGTGCGGTTGAGCTTTTCTTCCTCGCTCAAGGTGTCGAAGATCGTCCAGTAGTCCTTCTTGTACGTGCGCTCGGTCAGACGCGGCTTGGGCGCCGCCTCCCAGCGGAAATTCGGGTCTTCCTGGAAATAGCGCTCGAGCAGCGGCCGATAGACGAGGAACTCGAACCAGCGGCTGCGGCAGGACATGGTGGCTTCGAGTATTTCAGGGCCGACGGTGAGCAGGACGTCCCGCGGCGGCATGCAGCCGAACATGCTGGCCTGCTGCCAGTCCGGCGTCTGCACCGCCTGGCTGAAATCAATCGGCGTGGGCCGGTCGACCCGGATGCCGCGCTTTTCCAAGATACGCGCGAAATTATCCAGCTGCTCGTTGGCCTTGTCTTCCATTTCTTTCGGCAACCGCCCGTAGGTCCCCCGCGGAAACCCGTACTCCGGCCAGTTGCGTTCGACCGCCGGTTCCGGCGCTTGAACCATGGTGCCATCGGCGCGGCCCACGATGACGTGTTTGAGCGGATCCCACTCGTTCCAGGAACATACCTTCACGCTGGCCTTGTTTTCAGCCATTCCAGCCTCCTCATGCATAAAAAAATAAGCCCCGCCAGGCAATCATGCGGGCAGGGATTCAAACCCAAGTCTAACACCTCTTTCTTATAGGCGGGTCCCCTTGAAATTGCAAGCATCCAGACAGCCGGGACGCGCACTGCGCCGGCGGCCCAACAGAGCTCGAAAGATAATGATTCAAAGCCCTTTGAGATGCTTGACCAGATGCCCCAGTTCCGGAAAAATCAACCGGGTGCAGGCGAGCTTGCAGGCGTTGAGGCTTCCCGGCATGCAGAAGACGACGGTGGAGCCGATGAGGCCGGCCGCCGCGCGCGACATGACGGCTGCCGAACCGATCTCCTGCATGCTGAGCTGGGCGAACAGCGGACCGAAGGACGAAAGAACCTTCGTGAACATCGGGCTGACGGCCTCGATGGTCACGTCCTGCGGGGTGATGCCGGTGCCGCCGTTCATCAGCAGGATCTGCGGCTCCAGGTTTTCGGTGATCTCCCGCACCGTCATGCTGATGGTGGCGGTATCGTCGGGGATGACCCGGTGGCAGACGACCTCGTGGCCGATTTCGACAGCCATCTCCCTGATCCACTGGCCGCTAACATCCTCCTTGATGGAGCGGGTCGTGGAAAGGGTCAGGATGGCGATGGTGACCTTTTTCGGCGCGTCCTTTTTGTGCTCGGCGGTTCCCATAGTGGCCCTCCGGATGGGATAAGAATGGATGCCCTAAATCTAACCCACACGCATGCTCTATTGCAATATGATTGCGAAGCTGCCTGTTCGCTCTGCTTCCAGAACTGACGGCTGAATGGATCTGCAGCCCGATAAATATCCTTGACTACATGCAAACGTTTGTAATAATCAGGCGCCATGGCCAAAGCAAAGACCGACCTTGGATCCCCGACGATCAAGGAGATCGCCCAAAAGGCCGGGATTTCCTATTCGACGGTTTCGCGCGCCCTGAACGACAAACGCGGGGTCCGGGCGGACTTACGTGGCGCCATCAAACGGATTGCCAGCGATCTCGGCTACTTGCCGAACTCCTCCGCCAAAGCCCTGGTTCAAAGGCGCATTGGGGTCCTGGGGCTTATCATACCGCGGACCGGCGAGTTCGCCTTTCAGAGTCCTTATTACTCCCAGATGCTTCTGGGCATCAGCGAGATCGCCAATCAGAATGGCTACAAACTGACGCTGAGCATCAACGAGAAGGAAAGTTACGCGTCCCTGTACTTTCGCCGGCTGGTGGACGGGGTCATCGTGATCGGCAATCGGCTGGACGACGGGAACATCGCCGAGCTTGAAACCAAGGCCGTCCCGGCGGTGGTGGTGCCCGGCTTTCTGGAAAATTCCAGAATCGACATCCCGAGCGTCAACTCGGAGAATGTCCGCTGCGTCTATCGAGCGGTCAGCTACCTGCTCGACCTCGGCCATCGCCGGATCGCTTTTATCCTCGGCACGTCGAATTCCAAATACTCCGTCGATTGTTGAGAGCGATTTTTCCAAGACCGATGGGTTCCGCCTGATGGGCCGCCTTCTGGATCTTCCCGAGCGCCCCACCAGTGTCATCTGTATCAATGACACCGTCACCCCCGGTGCGCTGCTTCAGATCAACCTCCGCGGCTTGAAGATTCCCGAAGACATATCGGTTGTGGCCATCGGCTCATCGGACATCCTGGATTTATTTCAGCCTCCCTTGACGACTGTCAAGATCGCGGTGACAATGATTGGGCAGACCGTTGCCAAGATGCTGATTCAGTTGATCGAAAACGGGTCCTGCCCCGAAAGACATGTCGTTATTCCCTCCGAATTGATCATCAGAGACTCGACCTGTGCCGTGAGGGACCAGGGCCAGGTATAGAATGCGTGTGCGCAGGAGGGGTCTTTATTTGGTTGTTTTTTGCAAACGTTTTCAGAAATAGGAGCGTTGGAAATGAAGCTAGATGAGATTCGCAAGGTGACGGTCCTCGGCTGCGGAACCATGGGGCCGGGCATCGCCCAGACCTTTGCCCAGCACGGGTATCCCGTAACTGTCTGGAGCAACGTGCCGGAAGAGCATGAACGGGCCGTGAAAGTGGTCAAGACAAGCCTCGAAACATTCGTGCAACACGATATGTTCCGGTCGGCGGAGATCGAGCCGGTTCTAAAACGCCTGAGCTTTACGACCGAACTGGAAGCCGCGGCCGGCGATGCCGATCTGGTCGTCGAATGCATTGTGGAGAATCTGGAAATCAAGGGCGGCCTGTTCCGACAGCTGGATGCCTGCTGCAAATACGATGCGCTCATCGCCAGCAATACGTCCTTTCTCGATATCTTCAAAGTGACGCCGGAAAGGCGGCAGCGCCGTACCGTGATCGCCCATTGGTTCGCTCCGCCGCAGATCATGCCGCTGGTGGAGGTCGTGCGCGGACCCGGGAGCAGTGAAGATACCGTCGATACGATGGTTGCGCTTCTCCGCCGGGCGGGCAAGACCCCCATCGTGATGCAGAAATTCGTGCCGGGCTTCGCGATCAACCGCATGCTCAGAATCCTGGGACGCGAAACCTTTTTTCTGCTGGACAACGGCTACATCACCGCCGACCAGCTGGATCTGGCGGTAAAGGCGAGCCTGGCTCCACGGATGATGGTGTTGGGCTTGGTGCAGCGGTACGATTTTACGGGTCTCGATCTGAGCGCGAGGAACCTGGAGAATCCCGATTTTCTGGAACCCCCGCTGGATAATCGGCCCAAGAGTCTCTTCGATCTGGTGGAAAAAGGGGACTTTGGAGTCAAGACCGGAAAGGGCTTTTACGACTACTCGGGCCGAAACTACGAAGACGTCTTGAAGGAGAGGGACGACAAACTGCTGAAGGTGCTCAAGTCCCTCGATTTTCTGGTCACACCTGAAAAAGGATGAATGCCATGCCGCTGCCGCTGCTGCTTCCGAAAGACAAAGTCATCATCACGGTGGCCCAGACCGGCGCCCTGGTGAACAAGTCCATGAATCCCAACGTCCCGGAACAACCCGATGAAATTGGCGCTTCGGCCTATGCCTGCTACAACGAAGGGGCGGCGATCGTCCATGTTCATGCCCGCGATAAAAGCGGAGAGAACACGTCCAGCCCGGAGATATACGGGGCGATCCGCGACGGGATTCGCCGGAAATGCGATATGATCATCCAGTACAGCACCGGGGGAGGTCCCAACCTGACCCAGGAGCAGCGGATCGAATGCCTGGAAGCCGCCCCGGAAATGGCCTCGCTGAACATGGGCAGCCTGATGCGGGTTTCAGGCAAGTACGCCGGGATTCCCTGGTCGAACATGCCCCATGAAATCGAAGCGTACGTCGCCAGAATGAGGGAGCTGGGCATCAAGCCGGAGATGGAAGTTTACGATGTGGCCATGTTCCGGGAGGTGAGTGCGGTCATCGAAAAGGGCCTGGTGGACAGGCCGTATTACATCAACCTGGTGATGGGCATGCGCTACCAGGGGGCCTGCGATGCGACGCCGAAGATGCTGATGCTGCTGCACGATTTCCTGCCGGCCGATGCCATCTTCAACTGCACGCCCGTCGGAACCGCCCAGCTTCCGCTGACCACCATGGCCATGATCCTGGGCGGCTGCGTCCGGGTGGGGCTGGAAGACAATCTGTACTACCGCAAAGGGGAGCTGGCCACGAATGCCCAGCTGGTGGCGCGGGCGGTGCGAATCGCCAGGGAGCTCGGCAAGGAGCCGGCCACTCCGGATGAAGCCCGGGCGATCCTGGGGTTGAAGCCCCTGAGCCGTTCCTAAAAGAGGAAACAAACCGCAAATCAAGGAGGTTGATCATGGCGAAGAGAGCAATGAAGGCGATGCTGTGGCTGTTGACCGTTACGATTTGGTGCGGAAGCGTCTTGCCGGCAGCTGCCGCAGACTTTCCCACCAAGGCGGTGACGTTGATCGTGCCCTGGGCTGCGGGCGGATCAACGGACACCTGCATGCGGGTCCTGGCTGAGAACGCGGCCAAGCATCTCGGCCAACCAGTGATCGTGGAGAACAAACCGGGCGGCGGCGGAACGGTGGGGCCGGCCACCATGGCGGCCACGGCCAAGCCGGACGGGTACACCCTATCCCAGATTCCAATGGGCGTATTCCGCTTGCCCCATACCATGAAGACGACCTGGGATCCCCTCAACGATTTTAGCTACGTCATCCAGCTGACCGGGTATACCTACGGCATTGTGGTCAAAAAAGACGCCCCGTGGAAGACCCTGAAGGAGCTTTTGGAGTATGCCAAAGCCAATCCAGGCAAGGTCACGTATGCAACGCCGGGGGTTGGGGTGATGCAGCATGTCACCATGGAAAAGCTTGCCAAAAAAGAGGGGATCAAATGGATCCACGTCCCGCAAAAGGGCGGAATCGAGGTCATCACCGCGACCATGGGCGGCCACGTCATGGTCGGCGCCGAGACGTCCGGATGGGCCCCTCAGGTCGAATCCGGCGACCTGCGCCTTCTGGCCGTCTGGACGGAGCAGCGGACCAAGAAATGGCCCGATGTCCCCACCTTGAAAGAGCTCGGCTATGATATCGTCGCCTATTCGCCGTTCGGCATCGCCGGCGCCCAGGAGCTGTTTATAGAAGAAAAAGAGAACGCGGAGATACTGGGCTTGAAAAAGGAGTAGCGTCCTTTTTATTACTCCGGATGGTTGCGGCGCGCTGCGGCCGAAAACCCGCCCCGCCGAACCTCAGCTCCAGTTGAACCTGTTTGCTGGCCGGAGCAATAACCCTGGAGCCGGACCGTCTTGGGGAAATGAAGGCTTCTCGCTGCGCTCGCGGCTGGTGGGGGCTGCGGAAAGCTGT
>JALOPB010000445.1 GCA_025454115.1 Desulfobacterales bacterium
AAAAGGCTTGCGCTTGGGCAGGGACTGCCAGCAGCAGGGTAGTAAGCAGTGCAGTCACGAACACGGAATGCCTATTCATGGTACACCTCCTTCCGCGCCTCCCACCCCCGGGACCCCGGAGGGGCCAAAACGCGGTCTCGCAACCAAAGTCTAGTATATTAGTTACGACTTATCTAGCTTAAAACGGATCATGGATTAAGGATAAGGGATAATGGATAATAGATCATAAATTCAATCGTCTAAGGCCCTGGTACCGGCTCAAGAGATTCCGTTCCGGGTGGCGGGCGCAATATGCCGGGGCCTTCGGCGACGGCCGTGCCGCTTGATTGCTGGCACCAGACGCCAACTGGATTAGCCGCGCCGCCTCACCTCCGCACACAGGTGCATCTTGCCTTAGGGTGCTTCGATCATCTCGATAATGTCCTGAAAACCCTCCGCCCCGATGCTGACCGCTCCACTAAAGGGGTAATCGAGTTGGACAATAACATAGAAAATTACCCCAACCAGGGCGCCGAGCACAGCGGTCATCACCCCATGGGCCCTCACATTCTCGGTACCCAGAAAAAAGGAAAAACCGATAGTCAGGACAGCCCCCACGATGAGCGCCAGCCAGATGACGTGAGGCAGCTGCTCGTGGGCATCCCCCAGCCGCTCGGCCCGCAACCGTTCAAGCTCGTTGAGCCTCCCGATCAGCTCTCCGTAGAGAACCTGTTGGCGAAGCGAGGTGGGTGACAATCCTTGGACGCCCTGCCAGATGGCCTCCAATGCCTGGCTGACCGGGGGCAGACGCCGCTGCGCCGCCATCGCCGGAAACTCGCCATCGACAATCTCATGCAGATAACTGAGCAGGGCGGGTCGGAGGTCGGGCGAGTGGCTCGATTCCGCGTAGGCACCCATTGCTTGTTGGAGAGATAGGGCCGCGCTGCTCTCATGTCGGGCGTTTATGCGGGACTCGGAATACTGCTCCCAGACCACGATCACGACGAACGCGAGCAGCACCCCGTACATGACACCTACCACCGAGAAGACGAAACCGGCGACATCATTGTGGGCGCGGCGGACGCTGACAGGCACCAGGCGATGAACGATGACGAATCCGATGATCGAGGGCCCGACGAGCGCCGCCAGAATCACCAGCAGAGCTTGCCAGTCAGGGATCATCAACAATGTTGCCGAGAGAGACATCAATAAAGTTCCTGCAATGAGGGGAGGTCTTGTCCATAAGGTACCGCGTAGCCAGTCAGGGCGCCATTAGTCGAAGCGTACCCCCTCGCGCCGCTTCCACTCATGCCCCATTGTTGACAGCCTTGCTAGGTAATGGTCAAATTATTTTAGCGAAAAAAGCACGTGAAGCATGTAAGTATATGATGATCCGACATATTTCTGGAGATGACCGGAAATAATCCTTGGTCAGGGGATTAATGTAGCGACCTCGACGCACCGTCGCTACCACCCTATATTTTTTGCGATTCAAACACTAGGAGACGGCCAGGCACCCTGTGCGGTCAGCCGCGGTAACGTCTAACCTAGCAGGCGAAAGACCATGAACTGGACCATTCCAGAGTTCGTTATCCTGGCGCAACTCATTTTGGCGGCGGTACTCGGGGCAGTTGTTGGATGGGAGCGCCGCTACCACAACCGCCTGGAGTCCGGCTTGCGCCTTTGGGTCCGATGGGCACGGCAGGGTAACGTAGCGGCCTCGGCGACAAGTCATCTGAAGTTTTTTTGGCGATCTATTATAGATAACCCTGGCCTGCCGGCTACTAACGTTTGAACAATGCCCCCTCTGTTGGCCCGCCGATCCGCACGCGGGAGGATCGGCGGCTCACCCCAGGACCGGCTGCGTCACTCGTGACCCTGCGGCGCATTGCCGCTCAGCCGGTACACCAGACCCGTCTTGGTCGTCCCCAACGATAGCCAGTCGCGCCCGGCCGTTTGAAGTGCAATGAAGAACTCGCGGCAGCGTTTCATGGCCTTCTCCTGGAGCTCGTCCCGGCGCTTGAACTTAATCTCGAACGCATACTCGCCGCAGAGCGGCTTGTGCGTGCCGCGCTCGCGCCAGATCGCAATATTGGAGTCGGCGGTAACCCCGTAGCCGAAATCCAGTGTTCCCAGGTCCTGAAGGACCTCTTCGACGATCATGCCACTTACCAATTCCAAGTCGTCGGCGCCTGGTTTCTTCAGGGTGTCCAAGAGAGGGAAGATCTTTGCTAAATTGCTCAAAGAGAGACTCGCGCCCACGGGTTCCTGGCTCAAGGGAAATTGGGCGTTGTGAGAGAACAGCAAGCGGTACCCCCCGACCTCATCCTTCAACGGCAGGGCCTCGGCCTTGAACTTGATCCGATAGTCGCCGGCAATCTGCGGCCGCACGTCCAGGTCCGCGGTCTTCTGCATGTCGGGATGGCGGAATTTGAAGACAATCTCCGTGTCCCCCGCAGGAAAAGCATCCTCGTAGGCGATGCGCTGCCGCAGGATGAACGCGTTGTTGTAGAGACGGAAGTCAGCGGTATCAAAAAACGTAACCTCGCGCGATTGTGGCTTGAGGGTTATACCTTTGCTCGAGAAACCAATCCCGTAATTCTTTGCCGTCTGGCTTGCGATCTCGCCGTATTCGAAGAAAACCTTTGCGGCAGTAAAACGTTCGGGCTTCAGGATCAGCTTGCACTCAAGATACTGCACCTCGTCGAGCGGATGGCCGTCCGAGTAATGCCCCGGGCCGAGCTCGAGAAACCGCTTCTTTCCGATACCTTCTTCTGTGTTTGGCTGCGTGCCGTCTTCTTTGTTCGTCATTTCGATTAGTACCTCAGTTGAGAAAATGCTACTCACCCCGTGTTGGCGGGGAACCTGGCGAAGCGCCATGCGTCGCCGCACCGCATTCTGTGCCGGAGATGCGAACCGGCCATACTCTAGACATTACCCAGCTGAAAAACAGGCCGACCAGGCAACCAAACAGCACCTCGGCCACGCGCATCAGACCTGTTTCGATGCCAGTCTCCTTGGACTGATGCATCAGCCCAGAGGCGATGACCAACGCAGCCGTTATCGGTGCTTGACGCCACATCGCCGGAACGCGTACGACATAGGTCGAGAGCAGGACCGTCACCGCCATGGCCATTGGAAGTTT
Source organism: Desulfobacterales bacterium (assembly GCA_025454115.1). Taxonomy (GTDB): domain Bacteria; phylum Desulfobacterota; class Desulfobacteria; order Desulfobacterales; family SpSt-501; genus SpSt-501. The sequence continues at coordinate 3,125 of JALOPB010000445.1, forward strand.
CCACTCGCTCTCATTGCCGATGACCAGGAATAGCAAGCCGACGGCACAACCGAGCACGGAATTGGTGAGCCGACCACGGAACGTGGCCACGGCCTGGTGCATATTCGGATCGCTCACGGCGATCATAGCGCTGATCGCCCAGATCGGACTGTTAATATCAGCAAGCCGCAGAATCAACCAAATTGCACTGGAAGCAATAAAGATGTGCGCAGCAAAACGCACGCCGGCGAGGCCGTCGGCCAGATCGGCTTGCCGCAAACGTTCTACAGCGTCTTTCACTCGATCGAGATAAGGTGCACTCATAAGGATAGGAAATCCAACCGCCTACGTCGAAGTATCCTCCCTGTCCGGGGGCGCAGTCAAGGCCCAGCAGTCCCAAATTTAAGACCATGATGTCTTGAAGGACTCTATACAAGCCAGTGGAGAGACCGATGGTATCGTGTAACACAGGCGAGTTACCGCAGTTCACAACGAGTCTGCTGGTCGAGCAGATTCGCCGGACCTTCCGCCGCCTGCCCGACCATCGCAAAGGTGGCAACAACCAGCGCTACACGCTGGAGGATGTCGCACTCAGCGCCTTTTCGGTGTTTTTCACCCAGAGTCCGTCATTTCTCGACTACCAAAGGCGCATGCAGAAGGGGCGCGGGCGCAACAACACCACCTCGCCGTTTGGGGTCCACCGTATCCCCAGCGACCAGCTAGCGCGCTGCCCATCGTGGTCACAAGACACGCTGGACCGGCAAGCAACGCTTCACCGACAAGGATGAACTCAAGGATAAAGATCGCTCGACGAGGATACCTTTGTCCCCGCGGCTAAGAACACCGCCTTCTTTATTGAGTTCCGGTTGGCTAAATTCTTGCTCAAAAACATTGAGTTGGATGAAAAGCCGGAAATTTTCCATCTCACCTGCGAACTCATGCCCCGCCACCCGGACGATGGTTTCCTGAAAGAGGTGATTACGCTGCGCCGGGCCCTGACCGAGGTGATCCGATTGATCGGTTGAAATCAGCTCGAGGAGGTTACTTACGATGACAGGGATTGTCTCCAATCCCCCAAACCCGTCAGGCGCGAGAAAGAGGGCTGAACCGCTTTTCTAGTTTCCAGACTGTCCGCGTGGCGTCCGCGCCTCGCGGAACCAGTAGGTTTATGCCGGTCGGTCAGGTATCTTCAACCGCGTTATGGTCT
>JALOPB010000119.1 GCA_025454115.1 Desulfobacterales bacterium
AACAGCGGTCGCCGCGGTCTTTCAATGGACCGACGACGGCAAACGCCGGATCGTCTTTCCGGAGTCCCTGGCGGATTCCAAGATCCAGCTGCCCAAAGGCCTGAAGCCGGCCAAGTAAGTCCGGCTAAGCAAATAAGGAATCGCTGAATGTTTCTGGGAACCATCATTTATGGCCTGCTCAACAGCGCGGTTCTGGCGGTGATGGCGATCGGGTTCAATCTGACCTTCGGCATCAGCGGCGTGGCAAACTTTGCCTACGGCGCCATGTACATTTTTTCCGCCTATCTGAGTTGGATGCTTTTCAACCTCCTGGAGTTGCCTTACTGGCTGGCGGTCTGCGCGTCGATCCCGGCCACGATGGCGTTGGGCGCCCTGATGTACCGGTTCGTCCTCTTGCGGGTGCGCGGGCAGGCCCTTTCGGAGGTGATCGCCACCTTCGGGATCGGGCTGGCGATTCTGGAGCTGTTCCATTATTTGGGCTTTGTGGGCTTCGAATATACGCTGCCCGTTCTCATCGATGACAGTATCCTGATCGGCGACACCATGGTCGACTGGCAGCGCATCCTGGTCACGGGTGTTGCCGGACTTCTCGTAGCGGGTCTGTGGGCGTTCACCCATTACACCCGGGTAGGACTCGCCTTCCGCGGAATCGCCCAGGACGAGCGTACGGCCCTCACCCTGGGGATCGAGTCGGACCGGATCGCCATGCTCAGCGTCTCGCTCGGCTGCGGCTTGGCCTCGCTCGCCGCGACCGTTATAATCCCGCTGGGAAGCATCTCGCCCAGCGAAGGCTACGAGGTGCTGATCAAGGCACTGGCGGTTTGCATCATCGGCGGACTCGGCAGCACGGGCGGCGTCATCGTGGCCAGCTTCCTCATCGGCTTTGCCGAACGGTTCACCGACACCTACATCAGCTCGCACTGGACCATGATCGTGAGTCTGGCCGCCATTCTTCTCGTCCTGGGCTTCAAGCGCATCGAACGGGGCATCAAGGTTCGTGCGGGGGATGTTTTCGCCCTGTGCTCGTGGCGCGAGATGCTTTATCTGCTGGCACCCCGGTTGATCCCCATCCTGGGGTTTCTGCTCCTCCCCCTGATCCTGGACAACTACTGGCAAAAGGTGCTTCTCTCGGTGGCCGCGTTCGCCCTGCTGGCCATCAGCTGGGACATTCTGGCGCAGTCCGGCATGATCTCCCTGGGGCAGGCCCTGTTCTTCGGCCTGGGGGCCTACTGTTCGGGGGTCCTGACCCATGTATTCGGATGGCCGCCCCTGCTGGCCCTGCCGGTGGCCGCACTGCTGGGAGGGCTTTTGAGCACCCTGTGCCTGCTGCCGGTGTTACGGCTGCGAGGGGTTTATTTTTCCATGGTGACCTTGATCATCCCGCTGATGCTCGTGCGCATCGTCGAGGCCACCAAAATCTTCGGCGGCACGGAAGGCCTGAGCGGCATTGCCCCGCTGCCGTCCAAGTGGATCGAGCTCTACCTGATCGTGGGGGCGCTGCTGGCCGCACTGTTCGGGTTCCGCCGCATGTTGGATTCCGACTATGGACTGGTGCTCAAAGCGATCAAGGACAACGACCGCTCGGTCATCAACGCCGGCATCAACATATACTGGTTTAAGGCTCAGGCCCTTTTTATCGCCAGCAGCCTCGCCGCGCTGACCGGTGCGTTCATGACCCACGTATACATGTTCGTCGGAATGCCGGTGTTTGCGCTGGATTACTCGATTCTGCCGATTGCGGCCGCCGTGGTGGGCGGCCCCGGCACGTTGGCCGGTGCAACGGTCGGAGCGGTGATCCTGGTGCCGCTTTCGGAAGTCCTGCGTGGAATCGGAGGGCTGCGCATCGTTTTTTACGGACTTTTCCTGGTGGTGTTCATTGTGGCCCTGCCGGAAGGCATCTTTCATTACATCCAGCGCAAATACCATCAGGTTGAGCGCTGGGTGGAGGTGCAATGATGGGGGCCGGACCGCTGCTCGCGCTCACGTCGCTCTATAAGAATTTCGGCGGCATCCTCGCCATCAACGACCTCAGCTTCGAACTGGCCGAAGGCGAACTGCTGGGGCTCATCGGACCGAATGGATCCGGCAAGACCACGGCGGTCAATCTGATCACCGGCTTCGTCAAACCGTCGAGCGGTGCAGTCGTTTACCGGGGCCGCACCATCAGCGGGCTGCCGCCTTATGCCATCGTGCGGCTGGGCATCTCCCGCACGTTCCAGATGGTCAAGCCGTTTTACCAGCTGCCGGCCTATAAAAACATGATCATTCCGCTTTGCTCGCCGCGGGTCAAACAGATGGTGGGCGGCCGTTACGGCGACCGCGATGCCGTCGCCCTCGACCTGCTGGAGGAAGTCGGCTTCGAGCGGGACGCCCAGGTGGCTTACAAGAGCGCCGCAGTCTTACCGCAAGGCTATCTCAAACGCCTGGAGCTCGCCAAGGCGATCGCCCTCAAACCTGACGTGGTCATCCTCGACGAGTTGTTTTCAGGCTTGAGCCTGGCCGAGGTGGCGAGCATCGTTCCGATCATCGAACGCTTGCGGCAAGAAGGTAAAAGCATCATCATGATTGAACACCGCTTGAAGGAGTTGTTCCGGATCGCCGATCGCGTGGTGGTGCTCAACTTCGGCCAGAAGATCGCCGAGGGACGGGCGGAAGACGTCATGGCCAGCGATGCGGTGAAAAAGGCTTACCTGGGAGTCGAGGCGTGAACACGTCCACCGCAAGTGCCGACCCGGCCCGCACCCAACCGCTGCTCGAAGTGCGGGAGTTGATGGTTTTTTTCGAAAATGCCTTGGCCATCAACGGCCTGAGCCTGGAGGTGCATCCTGGGGAAATCATCGGTGTGATCGGCTCCAACAGCGCCGGTAAGACCACTCTGATGAACGCCCTCTCGGGGCTCATCATCGACATGCGCATCAAGGAGAAGCGCCGCGGCGGCGAGCGCATCACGCTCTACGGAAGCGTTATTTTCAACGGCGAGGAGATCACGGAAAGCCCGCCCAGCGAGCGGGTCAAAAAGGGTATCGTGCTATCCCGCGAACGGCACCCGATCTTTCCCGAAAGCAGCGTCCTGGAAAACCTGCGGATTGCGGGATATCTGCGGCCGCGCGCGGAAGTCAAGGACACCATCGCCTACATTTTCGAGCTGTTCCCGCAACTGGCCCGGCTGAAAACGCGCAAGGCCGGTTTCATGAGCGGCGGAGAACAACAGATGCTCGCGATCGGTATGGCGCTGGTGGTGCAACCCAAACTGTTGCTGCTGGACGAACCGCTGCTCGGGTTGAGCCCCCTGATGCAGCAGGCCGTCATGGAGGCGATCGTCAACCTGAAACAGCATTACGGGATTACGGTCCTGTTGAGTGAGCAATTCGCACGACCGGTTCTGCCGGTGATCGACCGGGGTTATGTGGTCGAAAACGGCATGCTCGCACTGACGGGGACCGGCGCGCAGCTGATGGAAAACCCAGAAGTAAAATCAGCTTACTTTGGAATATGAAATAGGTTGTTATGCCTGATTTGAGCACGCAATCGATCTATTCGGTGTTTGCCGAAACGGCCGAACGGCGCGCAGACCACCCGGCGGTAATTTACTTGGGCAGTCGGTTTTCCTATCGGCGGGTCCGGCAGCTGGCCGAGGCCTTTGCCGCCGCCCTCGCCGGCCTGGGAGTGACGGCCGGCCAAAAGGTGATGCTTTATATCCCCAACGGCATCCAATGGGTGGTGGCCTGGCTGGGGGTGCAGCGTCTCGGAGCGGTGGTCGTACCGATCACTCCGATTTACACGCCGCACGACATCACCTACATTGCCAACGACAGCGGCGCCGAAACCATTGTATGCGCCGACACCAACTTCGGGTATGTCACCAGCGCTCTGCCCCAAACCGGATTGAAGCGGGTCATCTTTTCCAATATGGCCGACCTGCTGCCCGCCTGGAAACGGGCGTTCGGTTACCTCTTCGATGTGGTGCCGCGGGGCCGAACGGAGCGCGGCGCGAATGCGCATGCCTTCCATCGCCTGATCGCGGGCTCCGTCGGCCAGCCGCTGGCGGAGGCCGGCGCACCCGGCGGCAGCAACATAGCCGAAATTCTTTACACCGGCGGAACCACCAAGTTTCCCAAAGGGGTGCCCATTTCGCACGCGTTTTTCCTGGCGTCCGCAGACGAACAGATCCGGATCAGCGCGCCGCTCTTCGCCCCCGAGGACAACGTGGTCATGGGCAACGCTCCCCTCTTTCATGTGCTGGGCCAGACCTGCAGCCTGGCCACGCTTCTGGTGGGCGGGTCCCTGATCATCCAGCCGCGCATCAACCTGGACGCGGCCTTTGATGCCATTCAGCGGTTCCGCGCCCGCACCATGATCGGCGTGCCGGCTCTCTATCGCATGATCCTCGAGCATTCGCGCCTGAACCAGTACGATCTCAGCTCGCTGAAATACTGCTTCAGCGGCGGCGACGTTCTGCCGACGGACCTTGGCCGGCGCTGGCAGGAGAAATTCGGCCACCCCATCCGCCAGGGCTACGGCGCCACCGAGACCTGCGGCGGTGTGGCGATGTGCCCGGTGGAATGCGACAACCCGCCGAAAAGCGTGGGACGGGTAGTGCCCAGCAAGCAGGTCAAGCTCGTCGATCCGAACGACCTCAGGGAGGTCGGGACCGGAGAGCCCGGCGAATTGCTGGTATCGGCGGCGCACATGGTGAAGGCCTATCTCAACAAGCCGGAGGAAACCGCGGCCGCCTTCGTACAGATCGACGGCAAAACCTGGTACCGCACATCCGACATCATGTCCATGGATGCCGAGGGTAACCTCTTCTTCGTAGACCGCACGGTGGACACCATCAAACACAAGGGATATCGCATCTCCGCCTCGGAGGTCGAATCCACGCTCCAGGAGCACCCGGCGGTCATGGCCACCTGCGTGGTCGGCGTGCCGGACGCGAAGGTCGGCGAACGTATCAAAGCTTATGTCGTGCTCAAGCAGGACGTCAAGGGCATCAGCGGCTACGACCTCATCAAGTGGTGCCGCAACACCCTCGCCCCTTACAAGATACCGCATTACATCGAGTTCCGCGACATGCTTCCCAAGTCCAAGGTCGGCAAGCTGCTGCGCCGCGAAATCCGCGATGAAGAAAAGCGGCGCAAGGAAGTCTGAGAGCGCTGCCGATGCGATAGATTGGAGATCCAGAGATGAACATCACCCAACATGTCGAACGCGCCGCAAAATTCTTCCCCGACAAACCCGCCATCTCGTTTGAGGGATCCACACTGACCTATCGGGACTTGAACGCACGCATCGACCGCCTGGCCAACGCGCTCGCCGCCAACGGTGTCGGCCGCGGCCAGTGCGTAGCGCTTTACCTCCCGAACATCCCGGCATTCGCGATCTGCTACCTGGCCACCGTCAGAATCGGTGCCATCGCCTTGTCCATCAACTCGATGTACAAGTCCGAGGAGCTCAACTACATCCTCAACGATTCCGGCTCGGTCCTGATCGCTACGACCGGGGAGCTGCTGAGCAACATCCCGCTATCGGCCTGCCCGACCGTAAAGCAGGTGATCGTCTGCGAAGGTGACCCGCAGGGGCATCCCACCCTGGACGATTGGCTGGAACAGGCCTCCGATCGACGCACGCATGCGGATATGAATCCAAATGACCCCGCCGTACTGCTCTACACCTCGGGCACCACCGGGTTCCCCAAGGGGGCGACGCTTTCGCACGGCAACGTCGTCTCCAACGCCTGGGCCACGGTGCACCATTCGGGGTTCACCCGCGACGACCGAATGATCCTGTTTCTTCCGGTATTCCACGTCTTCGGCCAGAACTTCATCATGAACGCCACGTTCCAGGCCTGTGCGACGCTGGTGCTGCATCGGCGGTTCGCGCCGGAATCGGTCCTGGAATCCATCCGCAGGGACCGCGTGACCATGTTCTTCGCCGTACCGACCATTTACATCGGCCTGCTGAACATGGCGCTTCCGGATGGGGCCCTGGCGTCCATTCGCTACGAATTTTCGGCCGCCTCGACCATGCCGCGTGAAATATCCGCGCGCTGGACCGAGCGTTTTGGCCGCCCGGTCTACGAGGGCTATGGTCTGACCGAGTGTTCCCCCTTTGCCTGCTACAACCACGACTTCCGCCACAAGTTCGGCAGCGTCGGCACCCCGATCGAAAATACCGAGATTCGCATCCTGGATGCGGATGACAACGAACTGCCGCTCGGCCAATGGGGAGAGATCTGCATCAAAGGCCCGGGGGTCATGCAGGGGTACTGGAACAAGCCCGACGAAACGCGCCAGGCGCTTCGCAGCGGCTGGCTACATTCCGGCGATATCGGCATGATGGACGACGAAGGCTATGTTTTCATCGTCGACCGGGTCAAAGACATGATCAACGTGTCCGGGTTCAAGGTCTGGCCCGCCGAGGTGGAGCAGTTTCTTTACAAGCACCCCGCGATCCAGGAAGTCGCCGTCTACGGCAAACCTCACCCGGATAAGGGCGAAATGGTCGTAGCGGCGATCGTGCTGCGCGAGGACGCCCGAGCCACCGGCGATGAAATCATTGCGTACTGCCGCAGCCACATGGCCGCGTACAAGGCCCCGGCTCGGGTGGATTTCGTATCGGAACTGCCCAAGAGCGCGACCGGCAAAATCCTGAAACGGACCCTGAGAGACAAGGGCTGATCCAGCCCATCGGGAGGACGGTATGGACTTTTCACTCAACAAGGAACAGCAGGACATCGTCAAGGCCGCCCGCAGCTTCGCCGCCAAGGAGTTTCCGGAGCGCGCCCGCGAATTCGATCGCGAGGAAAAATTCGACCTCGGCCTGTGGAAAAAGGCCTGCGAGCTCGGCTTCGTGGGGGTCTTCATCGATAAGAAATACGGCGGGCTCGGGTACGGCTTCCTGGAGCACTGTCTGATCAACGAGGAGTTCTGGGCTGTGGAACCGGGCATCGGCGCCGCAATTCTGTCGGCCACTTTCGGGGCCGAACTGATTCAGATGTTCGGCAGCGATCATCAGAAGAATACCGTCCTCCCGAAACTGGCGGAGGGTCAGGCCATCATCGGTACGGCCATCACCGAGCCGGATGCCGGCAGCGATGTCACCATGGCCGTCACGACTGCGGTGAAAGACGGCGATGAGTGGGTCATCAACGGGTCCAAGATGTTCGCCACGAACGGCACCATCGCCCACTACATTAACGTCTTCTGCCTGACCGATCCGGAGAATCCGTCCCGGCACAAACGCCACAGCTTCATTCTCGTGCCGACCACCGCCCCCGGCTACCAGGCCATCAAGATCCACGGCAAGCTCGGGATCCGAGCCTCGGACACGGCCGAGCTGGTCCTGAAGGACCTGCGGGTGCCGGCTGAAAACCTGGTGGGGGTCGCGGGCGAGGGCTTCTCCCAGCTGATGGCCTTCTTCAACCACACCCGGCTGCATGTCTGCGCTCAGGCCGTAGGGCTGTCGCGCGCCGCCCTGGAGGAGGCCGTCCGCCACGTCAAGGGCCGGATCCAGTTCGGCCAGCCCCTGGCGGCCTTCCAAGCCACCCAGTTCAAGATCGCCGAGATGGCCACCCGCATCCGCGCCTCCCGCAACCTTTATTACGAAGCGGCCTGGGGAGCCGACTGCGGCAAGCTCGATCACGGGCTCGTGGCCATGGCCAAGTGGTTCTCCGGCCAGACCGCCGTTTACTGCGCCGACGAGGCCCTGCAGGTGCACGGTGGCTACGGCTACATCGACGAATACAAGGTCCAACGCCTTTACCGCGACGCCAAGATCCTCGAAATCTACGAGGGCACCAAGGAAATCGAAAAGACGATCGTCGCGCGCGGCGTGCTGCGCTGAGCAGTCAAACGGCCCACCGGATGGATCCCGAACTGGAAAGCGCCCTTTTCGCGCGGATCAAGCGCATCCCCATCGTCGCCACTCTGGGCCTGGAGATCATGCGCTTCGGCGACGGCTTCTGCGAATCCCGTACCCCGCGCAGCCTGAAGTACGACGGCGTGTTCGAGTCGTTTCACGGCGGCCTGCTGATGACGATCGCCGACAGCACCGCCTGCTTCGCGATCCTGACCCGCACCGGCGCCGACACCCGCCTGACCACCACCGACATGAACATCCGCTTCCTCGCCCCCTGCCTGACCGACGTGACCGCCCGGGCGCATGTCATCAAATTCGGCCGCACCCTCTGCCCGGTCACCGTCGACCTGTTCGACGCCGACGGGCGTCGGGTGGCGGTGGCCCAGGTCACCTATATGCTGCTCAACCACTAGTGCGCGAAGAGGATACGCCAACTTTTCACCAGCGCTCCTGTCATCCATACGATCACAGGGAAGCTTGAAACAGCAATTCAGCGACCGTTCAACAGTGAAGGGCCCCTATGCCAGACAAACCAACGGATTCCCTTCTTCGAATCAACCATGACTTGTACGTGAGGCTCCGAGAACATTGTGATCGCTTTGGCACGCGGTTCCTCGAGTTTGCGGAAGACGCTCTCGAAAACGCAATGCTCAACGAAATTGGAAATAATGGCCTCGAGCAGGAAATTGAAGTTCTCCGGAGAAAGGCGGACCAATACGACTACGCTTTCAACCGCGGCTTTAAGGAGGGATTCGCTTACTTATATCTGATGCTGAACGGCGCAAGTCTATCTGCGGAAGCGGAGGACAATCTCTCGATCGCCAGAAAGTTCCCGGCAGCCACACCAAATGGCGAGCAGTTGAAGTTGTTCTAACGCCGATTGAAAGCTACAGTTTCAATATGCTTTGAAAAGGTGGCATTCATCTATCCCTGGACCCCTGGCGGGTGCCCGGCGGCCACGCTCGCCATGGCCTTGCCCACGTCGGACCACAGCTCGCCAAGCAGCTCAGGCGTGATTAGCTCGGCGCCCGGCAGGGGCGGTGCAACCTCAGCGAACGCCGCAATATCGTCGGGGTCCGGAGCCGGAATCACCAGCAGATAGGGATCGGCCAGGTCGAGCGAGCCGCATACCCT
>JALOPB010000120.1 GCA_025454115.1 Desulfobacterales bacterium
TCCGGAGGCAGAACCACCGGGATTCTCCCCGCCAGCACTTCCGAGAACACGTAAAAGAAGTCGTCGGGTCGGGGGGGGCAGCCGGGTAGATAGATGTCGACCTTCACGACCTCGCCGACTCCGGTGACCATCTCGATCGGCCGGCCCAGCTCGACGGAGTCCGGAATGATGCCGTCCACCGTGCTTTCGGTCTCCAGATAGGCCCGTTTCAAAGCGGCTTGCGTGCCGACCAGGTTGCGGGCGGCGACAATGCCGCCGAAGGTGGCGCAGTCCCCGACCGCCACCAGATAGGTGCAGCGTTCGCGCATGCGGCGAGCCACCTCGATGTTGTGTGTGTTGCTGATCGCGCCGGTGAGCACTCCGACCGCGACCCCGCTCTCCGGAGGATGCTTCAGATCGGTTACCGGGCTCGATGTGAAGGTCACGTGGTTGAGAAGCTCCACGATGCGTTCATCCATGTCCAGCAGAGACATGTGGCAGCCGGCGCAGGCGGCCAGCCAGTCGGTTGCGATCAATACCTTCGACATGTTCGTTCTCCTTTCAGGCATCGCACCGGGGGATTTCGGCCCTGGCCGCTCCGGCATCCAGCCCAAGTCTTTCGGCCAGGCGCCCCAGAATGTCCCAATCCGAGCGCGACTGGCCGGAGGGCGGCAGAGCCGCATGAGCGCGAAGCAGGGTTCCTTCCGTGTTGGTGAAGCCGCCGGAGCGCTCCAGCCACGTGGCCATAGGCAGGACCAGATCGGCACGCTCCGTCAGCGGAGAGGCGTAGCTGGCCATGGCGATGACAAACGTCGCTGGATCGATCCGGGCGGCCGCCGGGTCGAGGGCGCCGCTTTCATCGGCCGCGGCAATAAACAGGGTGCGGCAGGCGGCCGGGTCGATGCGATTGATCAATCCGAACGCCGCCGCCGTCAGGGTATTGACGCCGGCCACCAGCGGGATGAAGCGAGCCTTGGGCTGCGCTCTCCGCAGAAGTTCGGCTTCGTTCTTGCGCAACCCGCCGCCGCAGAGGACGACGGGTCTATCAGCGGCCTGGACTAGGTCCACGGCAATTCCCATGTCCCGGGGGATAAAGGACACCTCGGCGAACGCAGTCAATTCCGTTGATCGGCTCTCGACGGTCACCAAGCGTGTTCCCCGGTCCACCGCGCGTTTGATGAAAAACGACGCGACCGGCTGGTCCCTGGCGGGGTCGGCCTCCACCAGCAGGATGAAATCGCTGGCAACCATGTCCGCCAGCTTTCCGCAGGGAGCAAACGGAAACGCCGGGATGTCAACCGAGACGGTGCCGCGGTGGGCGGCACGCAGTTGCTTGACAAAAATCGCGTTCAGGAGCGCCAGGGCTTCATTGGTCAGGCGCGTGCTGGCCAGCATCCCTAACCGCTCCGGCGTTTCGTTGTGCAGATGGTGGGCCGCCTCGGATAGAGCGTAGTTCCAGCTGGCCGGTGAGCTGCGGCCGTTTTCCCTGATCCGCGGTTCCAGAAGGCGGGGCCGCGGATCCTGCAGGGCCTCGAAGCGGCCCCGCCGGCAGAGCAGACCGCCGTTGACCGGCGCCTCCCATTGGCTCTCCAGGCGCAGCACCTGGCCGCGGTGCATTACCACGTGCAGGCCGCATCCCAGGCTGCACTGGGTGCAGATGGTGGCGACCCGAACCACGTCTTTCGGCTGAGCCATGAAGGCGCTGCGTTTGTCCACGAGGGCACCGGTCGGGCAGACGTTGACACAGGTGCCGCAGCTGATGCAGGTGGACTCACCCAACGGCAGGTCCATGTCCGCGCACAGCATGCTGTGCGCACCGCGCTGGCGCACATCCAAGGTGTGGTTGCCCACCAGCTCCGCACAGGCCCGCACACAGCGTCGGCAGAGCACGCAGCGGTTGTGGTCCATGAGGTGGTGGGGCGGGGAGGCGTCCACCGGGAAACGCTGCGTATAGGTCGGATACGCCCAGTGATCCAGCCCGTAGCGGTAACCCAACGTCTGAAGCTCGCAGCTGCCGCTCATTTCGCAGGCCATGCAGAAATGGTTGCGTTCCGAAAAGAGCAGCTCCAGCACAAACTTGCGGGCACGGACCACCTTGGGGGACTCGGTCTGGATCTCCATGCGATCGGCGACCGGGAAGGTGCAGGCCGGTTGCAGGGCGCGCTGGCCGGACACTTCCACCAGGCAGATTCGGCAGCCGCCGCTGGCGGTAAGGGCCGGGTGATGACAGAGGGTGGGAATGTCGATGCCGGCGGCCTGCGCGGCCTTGAGCACGGTCTGTCCGGGCCGGGCGGAAACCTTTTGTCCGTTGATCGTAAGTGTAATCGAGCTCATCGAGTAGCCTCCGTCGTTGCAGCTATGCTACCGCATGCGTCTCTTTCTCGCACTCCCGCTGTTTCAGTCGGCCCCATTCAAGGTCGCACCGCAGGCAGCGCCGGCACTCCGTACGGATGTCCGCCTCCGGTGCCGGCAGCTCCACTTCTGTGAAACTGCCTGCCCGCAGGGCCACCGGGGCGAGCGCCGCGCGCAGACGCGGCGTGTCGCTGTATGCGTCCATGTTCCACGTGAGCGGAGGGAGGCGGGCTTCCAGGGGGATGTCCACCTTGGCGCGCAACCCGGAGGAGAGGTACAGATCCACCTCTAATGCCACCCGGTTGCCCTGGGCCACCGCTTCGATGACCGATGCCGGGCCGCTCACGGCATCCCCCGCGGCAAAGACTCCCTCCCGCGTCGTCGCGAGGGAGGGCCCCACCTTCAGGGTCGAGTTGCGATTGGTTTCGAGGCCGGCCTCCAGCACGCAGAGTTTGTCCGGTTCCTGGCCGATGGCCGGGATCACGACGTCGATGGGCAGGGTCTGCACCGCTTCCTTTATAGGGACCGGACGCCGCCGGCCGCTGGCATCGAACTCCGTCAGTTTCTGTGACTGAATCTCGATGCCCGTGACCCGGTCGGAGCCGAGCACGCGGAGCGGCGCGCTCAAGAAATGAAAGGAAATGCCCTCCTCGCGGGCGGCTTCGATTTCTTCGGGGTAGGCCGGCATATCGGCGCGGGTGCGCCGGTACACGATGTGCACTTCGGCCGCCCCCAGCCGCCAGGCGGTGCGGGCCGCGTCCACGGCCACGTTGCCGCCGCCGATGACGGCCACCCGGCGGCCTTTGATCGCCGCCGGCCGGCCCAGGGCCGTCTCCCGCAGAAAGTCCGTGCCGTTGATGACGCCGGCGGTGTCCTCGCCCGGGATTCCCAGACGCAGGCCGCGATGAGCTCCGATGGCGATGATGACGGCCTTGAAGCCGTCACGGTCGAACAGGTCCTCCAGCCGAAAGTCCCGGCCGAGGGCCCGGTTGCAGACGATCTGCACACCGGCCCGGCGGATGTGATCGATCTCGATGTTGAGAACCTCCCGCGGCAGGCGGTATTCGGGGATCCCCACCGCCATCATGCCGCCCGGGATGGGCAACGCCTCGAAAACCGTCGTGGGATAGCCCGCCTGGGCCAGGCGCAGAGCGGCGGTGAGGCCGGCCGGACCGGACCCGATCACGGCTACTTTTTCGCTCCGGGCGGCCCGGGGTTTGGCCGGCTGCCACGGGACGGCCGCCTCGTGGTCGGCCATGAACCGTTTGATCGAGCGGATGCCGACCGGCGCGTCGATGTCGCCCCGGCGGCAGCGCTGCTCGCAGAAGGCCGGACACACCCGGCCGCAGATCAGGGCGAAGGGGTTGCGCTCGCGGTGGACCGTCAGGGCCTCGGCAAAGCGCCCCTCCGCGGCCAGGCTGACGTAAGCCGGCACGTCCACCCCGGCCGGGCAAGCGTTCAGGCAGCGCGCGGGCACCAGTTCCTTGCAGGATCCGGCCGGGCAGCGTTTGTCCTCGATGTGGGCGATGAACTCGTTTTCGAAGTAGCGCAGCGCTGCCATGACCGGGCCCGGGGTGAGCTGTCCCAGGGCGCAGAGGGCCGCGCTTTCCATGCCCTCGGCGATTTTTCGGATCGCGGCAATGTCTTCGGGGCGGCCCTTCCCCGCGCAGATGCGGCTCAGGATTTCGAGCATGCGCTTGCCGCCGGCGCGGCAGGGCACGCACTTGCCGCAGCTTTCAGCCGTGGCGAACGTCAGGAAGAACTTGGCGAATTCTACCATGCAGGTGTCCTCGTCCACGACGATCATGCCGCCGGAGCCCATGACCGCGCCCACCTCGCGCAGCGAATCGAAGTCGACCTTGACGTTCAGGAACTGCGGCGGGATGCAGCCGCCGAGCGGCCCGCCGGTCTGCACCGCTTTGAACTGCCGGTCGCCGAGAATGCCGCCGCCGATGTCGTAAATGATCTCCCCGAGGGTGATCCCCATCGGCACTTCCACCAGGCCGGTGTTGCGGACCTTGCCGGTCAGGGCAAAAATGGCCGTCCCCGGGCTCTGGGGCGAGCCGATCCCGGCGAACCACTCGGCTCCGTTCAGGATGATCTGGGGCGTCATGGCATAGCTCTTGACGTTGTTGAGGTTGGTGGGCTTGCCCCACAGCCCCGACACGGCCGGAAACGGCGGGCGCGGGCGGGGTTCCCCGCGCCGGCCCTCGATGGAAGCCAGCAGGGCGGTCTCTTCCCCGCAGACGAAGGCGCCGGCGCCCTCCTTGACGGTGAGATCGAAGCTGAATTTCGATCCCAGGATGTTTTCGCCGAGGAGCCCGTATTCGCGGGCTTGGCCGATGGCGACATGCAGGCGCTTGACCGCCAGCGGGTATTCCGCGCGGCAGTAAACATAGCCCTGGCGGGCGCCGATGGCATACCCGGCGATGGCCATGCCTTCCAGCAGGCTGTGAGGATCGCCTTCGATGATGCTGCGGTCCATGAAGGCCCCCGGGTCGCCCTCGTCGGCGTTGCAGACGACGTATTTGGGCTCGACCGGCGACCGGCTCGTGAACTCCCACTTGAGCCCGGTGGGAAAGCCGGCCCCGCCCCGGCCGCGCAGGCCCGACGCCTTGATTTCCGCCAGGACCTGCTGGGAGCTCATTGCGCTCAGGACCCGGGTCAGGGCTGCATAGCCGTCCCGCGCGATGTATTCGCGGATGTCCTCCGGGTCGATCATGCCGCAGTTGCGCAGCGCAATGCGCTTCTGCTTGGTGTAGAAAGGGATCTCGCCGTAGTGGGGGATGGCCCGGTGCTCGAGCGGCTCCTTGTAGGCCAGTCGTTCGACGATGCGGCCCTTGAGAAGGGTCTCCTCCACGAGGTGCGGCACGTCTTCCGGCTTGATCTGGCAGTAGAAGATGCCGTCCGGATAGATCATCACGATGGGGCCCATGGCGCAGAACCCGCGGCAGCCGGTCTGGACGACGCGGATTTCGCCGCCCAGTCCGTGGCGCTGGATCTCGCTCTTCAGGGCAACCAGAATATCCCGGGCTTGAGACGCCGCACAGCCCGTACCTTCGCAGATCATCACATTGGATCGCAATAGAGCTTCAGCCATTTAAAGCCTCCTTTGCAAAACGGCGTCTCAGACCGTGATCCTTCGTTGCACGGCTATTGGAAATGCTCACAACCCATTTGGGTTGCTCCGCTTTCCAAAACGCCGTGCGCCTTGGCTGACGGCCTGATACTACACCACCCGGCCGTGGATCAGGTGCTCCTCGATCAGCCGGGGGATCATGTCCGGCTTGACTTGGCCGTAGGTGATGCGGCCGCCGTCCGCCTGCTCGATATCGACCAGCGGCTCGGAGGCGCACATGCCGATGCAGCCGACGGTGGTGACATGCGCGTCGATCTCGCGCTGTTGGAGCTCCGCGACGATGGCCTGCAGAGTCTGCCGGGCGCCCGCGGCGATGCCGCAGGTCCCCATGCCGACGATGATCCGGGTGCCGGTTTTGGTTCGCATGCGGATGCTGCGCCGGGATTCTTCCTGCAGTTTTTTGAAATCATCGATGTTCATGAGCTTGGTCATGGGTCCGCCCTCCCCTTCACTCCAGCCCCTTCAAAATCGCGCTCATTTTTTCAGGCGCGAGTTTGCCGATGGTCTGCTCGTCCACCACGGCTACGGGTGCCAGCCCGCAGGACCCTAGGCAGTACACCACCTCGCAGGTGACCCGGTAATCGGGCGTGGTCCCACCGGCCGAAACCCCGAGTTCCTGCTCCATGCGTTCCACGATTTTTCCGGCGCCGCGCACATGACAGGCCGTGCCGTCGCACTGTCGAACGATGTGCCGTCCCCGGCGGGTCAGGTAAAACTGGGAATAGAATGTCGCCACGCCATAGATCCGGCTCAGCGGCACGCGCAGGCCGGCGCTGATTCTCCGCAACACCTCCGGCGGCAGATAGCCGTAGATTTTTTGGGCCTTCTGGAGGACCGGAATCACGGCCCCCTTCATCCCTCGGTATTCGCCTATAATCGGCTCCAATTGAGAAAGATCCGGTTTCTCATCCACGGTTGTTTGAGTATCCATCGTGCGGCATCCTCCGTCGTGTCCATCCATCAACGGCGTCTTTCGGCTCATGCCGGCGTTCTCGCTCTTCGCCATCCTCGGCGGCGGATGGCGATGCCGGCGGTTGCGAAATAGCTACGGCCTTGGCCTGAACCGAAAGCCACCATTTTTGACTGAACACGTTTTAGCTTGTTGGGGTCGCGGCGATCGGTAGATGGACCACGAAGATCGTGCCGGCCCCTTCCTCGCTTTCCACAAAGATGCGGCCGCCGAGCTGAGCGGCGATTTCCTTGACGATGGCCAGGCCCAGCCCAGTGCCGATGTCCTCCACGCTCTTGGCATTTTCCGCCCGGAAAAATTCGGTGAACAGCTTGGGTCGGGCTTGCGCCGGGATGCCGATGCCGGTGTCGCTCACTTCGATGCGCACCGTTCCGTTCGCCCGGCTGAAGCGGACGTCCACCGACCCCTCGGCCGGCGTATACTTGATAGCGTTCGACACGAGGTTTTCGAGCATCTGTTCAACGGTTTCGAGCCGTCCGCGGACATCCGGAAGTTCGCTTGGCAGGCTGACCTGGAACCGGATCCGCTTTTCGGCCGCTTTGTCCTGGAAGGTGCGTTGGACGCGGCGCGCCAACACGGCCAGCTCCGTGCTGGCGGCGGATTCCCCTTCGGGGCGCTGACGGTTGCGGGAAAGCACCATCAGCTCGTTGACCAGGGCCAGCATGGTGCGGGCTCTGCGGTCGAGGCGCCGAAGGTATTCGCTCTGCTGGTCGTTGACCGGACCGAGATACCCGTCTGCCGGCCAACGGTGCCCGCAGGTTATGGGCGACCTTCATCATGAACCAGGTCCGCTCGCCACTCATGGCGGCGAGGGCCTCGTAGGCCCGCGCATTTTCCACGGCGATCGCCACCAGACGCGCCGTCAGGCGGAAAAAATTCACCTCCTCCGCATCGAAGCGGTCCGGTTTCTCGCAATAGGCTCCCAGGATGCCGATCACCCGCCCCTCCAGGGTGAGCGGCACGAAGAGCACCGATTGAAGGTGCGCCGCAGAAAGGGTTTCGCCGAATTGAAACATTTCCGGGGCGGTGATCTGGCCGGTGACGAATGGCTCGCCCTGGATCACGCGCTTGTTGAGCGGGCTGCGCTCGACCTCGACGACGTTCTCCCGGACCATCGATTCCGGCAGCCCGAAAGCGGCTGCGTAGCGAAGCAGCTTGCCGTCCTCGCTGAGCAGCTTGACCGAAATGCCCTTGACCTGCATCACCAACGCCACCTCCGCGACCGCCGTCTCCAGGACGCGCTTCAAGTCGCGAACCGAGCCGATGGCCTCCAGTGTGGAAAAGATGCTTTGCAGCCGGCGGCTGGTGATCGCTTCGATCTGTTCGCGGTGTTCGACGTCCAGGGTCTGCTGCCGGATACCCTTTACGGCAAACGCCGTGAGGGCGGCCGTCAGGTAGGCCGAGCCAGCCAAAAACCCAAGAGATGTCAGTGTTCGCATCGGATGGGGAGGCGAAACGATGTCCGCACCGCGGAAAGAAAGCGACTGATGCGGAAGCCAGCCTGTGATTTCGGCCAGCGCCGTGATGCTCAAAATGGCCGCCAGGGCGGCGCAGAACGCGAAGGCTGTGCGGGCGGGGAGCAGCATCGAGATGAAGAAGACCGGCAGGAGAAAACCGGCTGCCAGCGGGCTGGTCACGCCGCCGGTCAGATAGGTGAGCGCCCAGAAGGCGATCAGATCGATGGCCGCCTGCCAGCCCACCAGCTGCCGGCACTCTCGGCGCGACCGGAGCCGGTCGTGATCCGAGGGTGAGAAATACCGGAAAATACCGACATTACCGATTAAAAGGAAGGCGGCGACTAAGACAAAGGCCCAAGCCGGAAAGACGACACCGGCTGCCCAGGTCGCCCAAACGCCTGCCAGGAGACCGGCGGCTGCCCCCCAGCGAATCCGCACCGGCCGCCAGGCGAGCTCGAACAGCCTCTCGCATGCCGCCTTCGGATTGGCGTCGTGCGCCGCGACAACCATCGCGCTTTCCCTCCCCTTTTGTGAATGTGGGGCTGGGGTGAACGGCTCGCGCCCAAACAAACCGGCGGAGGCTAGCCGGGAACGATTTTTTTAGCTGCGAAAATCGCCTCGATTTTGGCCAACAGCTTTTTGGTATCCAGGGGCTTTTCAAACAGCCATTCCACCGGCCACTGCTCACCCAGGATGAATTCAAAGGGCCCGGGTCCCTCCGTGCGAACCTTGTCGAGAAAGGCCGTCAGCATGATGATGGGCAGGTCTTTGAACTCCGGATCCTCCTTCAACTTGAATGCCAGGTCGAATCCTTCGGTGTCGGATGCCATCATCACGTCCAGCAGCATGAGATCGGGCTTGCGCCGCGAAAGCAAATCCAGGGCCTCTTTGCCGTTGGAAGCCGTCTGAACCTCGAACCCGTTGCTTTCCAGTATGATCCGCGACGTCGCCACGATGTCCGGATCGTCGTCGACCACGAGAATAAACCCTTTCGTGTTCATAAGCTCAGTCTCTCCTCGACCGGCCGCCCGGCGGCCACGATTAGACATCCACCTTGAAAGGATTCACCACCATTACCGGCACCGGCGAGGATTTGACCACGCGCTCTGCCACCGATCCGAAGATGACCTTGTCGAGACCCTTGCGGCCGTGCGTTCCCATGACCACCAGATCGATTCCATGGGTGCCGATGTAGTTGAGGATCTCCTCGGAAGGGTCTCCGGCTACCACCTGGGTCCGGGTCCCCGCGATGTCCTTGAAGCTTTCGTCCGCGAATTCATACAGCCGCTTTTCGGCGCCTTCGATGACTTCCTTTTCGAACTGGCTGACCGAGGGATGCGGCACGTACATGCTGGTGAAATAATCGAATACCCGCGCGACGAACAGCAGGTGAATCCTGGCGCCGTACCGGTCGGCCAGGCTCTTCACGAAGGGAACGATCTTGGTCGACGCTTCCGACAGGTCCACCGGGAAGAGGATTTTTTTGAAGTCATGCATGGGTCATCTCCTTTCTCCTGCGTTGCGCGGATCGCGAATGGGGGCGCCGGTTCCGAGCCGGGATCAATGGACAATGCAGACCCACCGGTCCCGGGCGAGGTGCACCACCTTGTTGGTCACTCGTCCGATGAAGAAGTCCCGCACCCGCGAGACCCCGCGGCGGCCCAGTACGATCATGCCGTAGTCTTCAGCCTTGGCGTATTTGGCGATTTCAGCGGCCCGGCTGACGGCGCCGGACACGAACCGAGTGGTGATGCGCTCCGGGGCGACGCCCAGGGCGACCAGCTGCGCACGCGCGATTTCGATGCGGCGCATGATGTTTTCGCGCACCGGCGCCACCTGTTCTTCGGGGATGAGGGTGCGGCGCAGTCCGGGCCGTGTCTCGCCGCCTCCGCGCAGAACATGCATCAGGCAGATCTCGAATTCCGGATGCGGTCCGACGAGACGACCGGCGAATTTGAGGGCATGCATGGCGCCGGGCGAGCCGTCGAACCCGATCAGGAGGCGGTTTCCGGGCGCTTTACGGCCGGCGATCATCAGCGGTGCGAAGGTGAGCCCCTGCAGGACTTTCAGGGTGATGCTGCCGACGATCATGCCGGCGAGCGCTCCCATGCCGCGGCGGCAGATAGCGACGAATTCGTAGCCGTCGCGGGCTTCGCTCAATATGTCGCGCGCAATCCCGTTGATGCGTTTTTGGATCCGGACCTCGACCGCCGACTCCGGGAAGCCACCGGAGACCAGCAGCCGCATGGCCAGTTGCATGTAGTCCTCGATTTGGCGGAGTTGGTCGGATCGCCAGGAGCGCGGCACGGCTGCCGGCGAATGCAAAACGCCGGAGGGGAGATCGTAATGGGCTTCCGGATAGCGGCTGAAGACATGGAACAAAACCGCCTGCAGGCCTCGCAGCGGCTCAAACGCTGCGAGGTGGCGGCAGACCAGCAGCGCACGCTCGGAACCGTCCAGCGGAACCAGGAATTTCCCGCGCTTTTTCATGAGCCGTCGTCCGATCGGGCGGGTTGCAGGACACTCAGCCTCCGCCTTGGGTCCGGGCTGTCGTGGTTGCAAGGAGGGGTGGGTGGGGAAGAGAGAAACCCCGCCCATCTTGGAGTCGCCGTGCCGGCGAAGGCCGACCCTCTGCAGCCGCTTCAGGTCAAGGCGGAATCCCCGCCGCCGTCCCGGCCCCAGCGGAAGCGAAGGCGGGCTGACGATTACTACAGCAACAGACATGCCACGCGTCTAATGCGTGCAGCTGGGATTCAAATGCATTTAGATTTCAGGGGTTGCCGCATCAAGCGGGCGCCCCTGTCGAATTCGCTCCAGGCGCCCCTGTCGAATTCTTTTACAGCATGTAAACGTCCGCCGCGCAGATGGGACGACCCGGTCGAGGCGTCCGGGTCTCAGTAAATCTCCCGCCGGTTTTCACGGTGGTCCACCAGGTAGAGCAGGGTGGCCGTCTTGGAGAGCTCCTCCTTGAGGGTCATCAACTGAGACCGCTGGATGCCGTGCATGCGGATATACACCTTGCGATAGCCCGCGGGTACGTTTTCATAGGAGCTCAGGATGCTCACCATGCGGCCGCCATAGCGTCGGATGACGTCGGCGAGGTCTTTGATCGAGCCGGGGCGGTCTTCGGCTTGAAACGCGAACTGAATGCCGCGCTTGCCGACCCCGGTCAAGGCGATCAGCACCCGAAACAGGTCGGTCTGGGTGATCGTGCCGACGACCTGCCCCTTTTCGTCCACCACCGGCGCGCCGGAAATTTTGTTGTTGAGCAGGACTTCGGCGGTTTCCTCCACGGTCAGATCCGGGGACACGGAGATTGGGTTTTTGGACATGATGCTCTTCACCTTGATCTTCGAGATCAGGTAGAGAAGCTCATGAACGTCCAGCGTGGTGGCATCCGAGGCGGAGGCCCGCTTCAAGTCCCGGTCGGTCACCACACCGACGAGCTGGCCGTTCCTCAAAACCGGCATCATGCGGATGTTGTGCTGCTTCATCAACTTGAGGGCATCCTGCATGGACTCATCCTCGTTGATGGTGATCACGTTCTTGCTCATCCAGTTTTTGACCAGCATCCCTTCACCTCCGTTGAAGTCCCCGGCATTGGACGGGGGAAAGACGCCGTGCGGTTCGCCATGGCGCCGTGGGGTTGGTTGCCTTTAAAAAAGCAAAGCATGTGCCATGTCGCGGCCTGGTGTGATACATCTATAACTAATTGATTTTAAATATATTTATCGGTATAATCCGCGGCGGCCGGGGCGGCCTCAACCTGTCTGGTATTTTTACAGTCCGTAAAGTGCCCGCGGCTGCCGAGCCAGTCTTCGTGCGGAAGGGTTCAGGCGGGCGAGTCGTCCTCAACGGAGGTTCGCAGGCGCAGTCGGTATTTTTCTATTTTGGAGTGCAGGGTCGGCCGCGAAAGCCCCAGGAGCCGGGCGGCTTGCGACCGGTTTCCGCGGGTCATGTTCAGTGCTTCACCAACCAGGATGCTTGCGAAATGATCCATGACGGCATCGAACTTGTTCGTTTCTTCACGGGTGGAAATCGTCTCTCGCACCCACTGCCTTAACACCTGGTCTGATTCGCGCAGCGAGGCACCGGATCGGCTTCCGACACCCGCGCCAGCCGCCTGAAGAATGTCCTGGGGCTGGATCGGCGCTCCGCGGTTGAAAATGAGGGCTTTCTGAATCGCATTGGCCAGCTCGCGCACATTGCCCGGCCAGGGATGGCTGCGGAGGATGGCCACGGCCTCTCTGGCGATCCCGGGGTTGTCGATGTCCAATTCAGCGGCGTAGCGCGCCAGGAAATAATCGACCAGCAGCGGGATGTCGTCTATCCGTTCCCGCAGCGGGGGCAGAACGATTGTCACGACCTTCAGCCGATAATAAAGGTCTTCTCGGAAGCGGCCCTGTTGCAGGGCCGCTTCGAGATCCCGATTGGTTGCGGCGATGATTCGTACGTCCACCGGGATGGTCTCACGCCCGCCCAGACGCTCGATGCTCTTTTCCTGCAACAGACGCAGGATTTTGGACTGGATCCCGAAAGGCATGTCACCGATTTCATCAAGAAAAACGGTTCCGCCGTGAGCCTGTTCGATTTTTCCCACCCGGCGGTGAGCCGCTCCGGTAAAGGCGCCTTTCTCGAAACCGAACAGTTCGCTTTCAAGAAGGTTTTCCGGGATGGCCACACAATTGATCACCTGAAACGGCTTGTCGGCCCTCAAGCTGTGGCTGTAGAGGGCGCGTGCCACCAGCTCCTTGCCCGTGCCCGATTCTCCGCGGATCATGACGGTCGCATCGGTGGAGGAAACCCTGCCGATCGCCTTGTAGACGTCCTGCATGGGGCGGCTGCGGCCGATGATCGCCTCGCGGTTGGCGGCGCCGGGGGCACCGTCCATTTCGACCGGCGAACGCATGAAACGGCCGGCCTCGAGAGCCTGCCGGATGATGCCCAGCATTCCGGGAATCTCGAACGGTTTGAGGACATAATCGAAGGCGCCGAGCTTGATGGCCTCGATAGCGTGGTGGGTGGTGCCGAAAGCCGTCATGATGATGACGGGCAGCTTGGGCTCCATCGCATGGATGGCCTGGAAGGTCTCCAGGCCGTTTTTTCCCGGCAGACGCATGTCGAGAATGACCAGATCGGGCGGGCGGTTTTTGACCTTTTGGATGCCGTTTTCGCCGGAAGCGGCGCTGTCGGTGGCATAGCCTTCTTCGGCGAGCAGTTTCTGAAAGCTCTTGCGCAGCTGGTCGTCGTCGTCAATGATCAGAATCATGCTCACGGGTTGGCTCCTGGCATGGCAGGGTGATGATGAAGGCCGCCCCCCGGCCCTCGAGGCTCTCCAACTCAAGCCTCCCGCCGAGTTCGGTGATGATGCGCTGGGCGATGCTCAGCCCCAGCCCGGTGCCCTGCTCCTTGGTGGTGAAAAACGGCTGAAATATTTTTTCGCGAAGGTGGGAGGGGATGCCGGGGCCGTTGTCGCACACGGTAATAACCGCGACCGGTCCGAGAACCGGGTGCGTCTCGGTCCGTTCCTCGATGGCGATGGATCCCCCCGGGGCCATGGCTTCGCAGGCGTTGATGATCAGGTTGACTACAACTTCCTTGAGCTGCTCAATGTCGATCCGCGTCGCCGGTAACGGGAGTGGCCGGTTCACAGTGACGGTCACCTCATAGGATTTCAGGCGGTATTGGAGCAGCCGGAGCGCGGCGTCCACCACGCTGGACGGACTTCCGTCTTGAATTTTCAGCTTGGGCGGGCGCGAGAACTCAAGAAAGTTCTGCACGATGGTGTCGATGTGGCGGATTTCAGCCGATATCACCTCCAGATCCTCCTTCTGGACGTCATCCAGATCCAGGGAGCGGCTGAGCGAAAATAAGCGCATCTGTACGGAGGTGAACGGGTTGCGGATGCTGTGGGCCATGCTGGCGGCGAGTTTGCCGACGAGGGCCATTTTTTCGGCTTGTGCCAGCGATTCCCGGCTTTTTTCGAGTTCGGACTGCGTATGGTCGACATCGTGCAGCAGCACCCGCACCCGCCGGCTCAGCGTCTTGACTTCGTCTTCGGTCCGGGTCGGCTCGCCGTTGCGGTCGGCCTCCAGCGTCAGCCGCCGCAGGGGTTCCAGGATCTGGTAGACGAACACAAACGCCAGCAGCAGCGTCAGGCCAGCGGAAATGAAGATGGCGGTCAAGGCTAAGATCCGCAGCTGCTGGGCCTGGGTCTGGCTGTAAACCTTTGCCGTGAGAATGCGGTCCGTGTGGAACTGCTTGAACTGGTCGCATAAGCGAATCAGGGATTCGAAGTGGGCATGGGCGACGCGATGGACGGCCGCCCCGGCCTCGGCGTCCCCGGATCGAAAGAGTTCAACCACTTGGTTTTTCTTGGCGATGTACTGCGCGTACTGCGCTTCGATCTCATTCAGCGTCTGGCTCTGGATCGCCGTGTCGGAAGCGTCCCTGACTCGGGCCAGCCGTTCCAGAAAATCCTGCCACAAGGCGTCCTTCTGGAGCAGCCAGTCCGGGTTGCCGTCCAAAATATAATAGGACACCAGCCCCTTTTGCGTCATCAGGGCGTTCTCCAAACTTTCGGCGTTTTGAAAGGCAACGAGATCTTTTTCCGTGATGGAGGTCAACAGGCCCTCCATGCGGAACGTGTACCAGACCAGGGTCAAGCCTCCGAAGATGGTGATGGAGACAAAACCGATCAGGATCAGCAAAACGCGGTATCGAAGGGTCAGTGGACGCATGGAAGGAGAACGGCTAGTTCCCTTGGGCGCGCGAGCTCAGCACCGTCCGCTGGAGGTGTTCGAACACCGCGCTCCCCCGCACGGGGGCTTTCTCCTTGCCGGCGGCCAGCGCATGAAAATGTTCGATCTTTTCCTTTTCCAGGCTGCCGAAGATCTCTTCGGTCAGCTGCAGTTCGTTGCGCATGAGGCTGTAAATTACGGCCGGGCCAAGCTGGTCCTCTCCGCTTTCCCTGCGGTAGACGGCGGCGTAGATGGTGCAATGGGGAATTTTGAGTGGCTTCGGCGGGAGCCGGTAGCCCAGCAGCTCGGCGAACAAGGCCAGCGATTCATTCACGCCCTCGGCGTAATTGCTCTCCAGCGAGGCGATGCCATCCCGGCGCAGGTCGTCGATGTCCTCGGGCTTGAAGGCCAGATCGAGCCGGGCGATGCACTCGGCCTGCACGGTCTTGAGGGATTCGGCCTTGCGGCTGATCTTGACGTCCGAGTCCCGCAGGATCTTGACGATGTTGCGCGGCTTCACCATTTCGGCGACGTCCGGGCTCTTGCGCATGGCGACATCTCCGGCTCACGGCCGCCGGTGTCCTTCACATAAAGATCGAGGTCCCGTTCGCGGTGCGGGCGGAAAGCGCTCAGCGACAGCAGCTGGCGCATGGCCGATTTGTCCAGCTTGGACTCGGCGCCCTCCGGAGCGATGCTGGCCAGGACCTGAGCGGCCAGTTGATCGATGCGGATCTTCTGCAGCAGGTTCTCCTTGAAGGCCATATCTCCCCCCTTTGGTTTGAATTCTGCTCTAACACACCTGCCTGTGCAAGTAAATCCAGGAGTGCCGGCGCTTTTCCGCCGGGCGCAGCGGAATGCGGCGGTTGACCGGGGCGAGACAGTTGGTGTATACGAAACCCAAGGCCGCCGGGACGTTTGCTTCCATCGGCGGGACCCATCTGTCGACGATATCACCGCGGCGGGCTTCAGGTCATCGTACTCATCACCGTCAGGGGCGCTCATGGACGACTATGTCAGGCTCACCTACCAAGGACGTGAATTCCGGCTCCCGCTGGTGGCCGGGTCGGAAGGGGAGACGGCCATCGACATTTCCCGGCTGCGACAGGAGACGGGGCTGATCACTCTGGATCCGGGCTTCGCCAACACCGGCAGCTGCCGCAGCGCCATTACGTTCGTGGACGGGGAACGCGGGATTCTGCGCTACCGCGGGATTCCGGTGGAGCAGTTGGCCGAACGCTCTACATTCAAAGAAACCGCGTTTCTGCTGATCAACGGCGCGCTGCCGACCCAGAAGGAACTCACGCGCTTTTCGGTCCTGCTGAACGACCACTCCCTGGTTCACGAGGACATGAAGATCTTCTACCAAAGCTTCCCGCGTTCATCCCACCCCATGGGCATTCTTTCGGCGATGGTGAACGCGTTGCGCAGCTTCTATCCCGAGCTGCAGAATCTGGAGGAGGAGATCAACATCACCGTGACCCGCCTGCTCTCCAAGGTCCGCACCATGGCGGCGATGTCCTACAAGATCTCGCGGGGACACACGGTGGTCTACCCCCGCTCCGATCTGACCTATTGCGCCAACTTTCTCAATATGATGTTCGACTCGCCGGTCAAACCGTACGAGCTGGATCCCGATGTGGTCAAGGCCCTGAACGTGTTCCTGATCCTGCATGCCGACCACGAGCAGAATTGTTCGACCGCCGCGGTGCGGGTGGTGGGCAGCGCCCGGGTGAACCTATATGCCGCCATTTCGGCCGGCATCGCGGCCCTGTGGGGACCGCTGCACGGCGGCGCCAACCAGGCCGTGATCGAAATGCTGACCGAGATGTCCCGCCATGGCAACCTGGACGCGATGGTGGCCCGTGCCAAAGACAAAAACGATTCCTATCGCCTGATGGGATTCGGCCACCGCGTGTACAAGACCTACGACCCACGGGCCCGAATCATGAAACAGATGGCGCATGTTCTGCTCGAAAAGCTGAAGCTGTCCGACCCGCTGCTGGATGTCGCCCGCGAGTTGGAGGCGATCGCCCTGAAGGACGACTACTTCATCGAACACCATCTTTATCCGAATGTGGATTTTTACAGCGGCATCGTATTGCGGGCGATCGGCATCCCCACCAACATGTTCACGGTGCTCTTCGCCATCGGCCGGCTGCCGGGCTGGATCGCCCAGTGGAAGGAAAGCATGGACGATCCGGCCTGGAAATTGTGCCGGCCCCGGCAGGTCTACAGCGGGCCCGGGGAACGCGACTATGTTCCGATCGAGGAGCGCTGAAACTTATTGTTGCACCGGCCATTGAACATGTCTAACGAGATAATTGCACTTACCGCCGGGGCGGGTTTTCAGCCGCAGCACGCCGCAACCAAATTTTCAATGGATTCTGCCACGCCCCCCAGCCGTCTAGAGGAACTGCAAGCAGGCAGAGCCGACCGCTGGCTGCGTGGGAATCGGTCCTCCGGGGCTGTCCGGAACCATATGAAGCGGGCTTGCTGCCGTGCGCAGGTTCGTTGAACGAATGGTTGCGGCGCGCTGCGGCTGAAAACCCGCCCCGGCGGACACTCGGTTGCGGTGCATCCAAGAACTCAGAGGACTAAACACCAGAGAGGGAGGGGAGTCATGATCATCGGCGTGCTCAAGGAAATCAAGACCAAGGAGAACCGGGTGGCCATGACGCCCGCCGGCGTGGAGCAGCTGGTCGCCCACAGCCATGCCGTGTGCGTGGAAACCCGTGCCGGCGAAGGTTCGGGGTTCAGCGACCCGCAGTACCAAAAGGCCGGAGCGACCATCCTGGCTTCGCCCAAGGAGATCTATGCCAAGTGCGGAATGATCATGAAGGTCAAGGAACCCCTGCCGGTGGAGTATCCGCTGATCCGCAAGGGGCAGGTGATGTTCACCTATTTTCATTTCGCCGCCTCCGAGACCCTGACCCGGGCCATCATCCGGAGCGGCTGCACGGCGGTGGCGTACGAGACGGTCAAGAAGGCCAACGGTTCCCTGCCGCTGCTCACCCCCATGAGCGAGGTGGCGGGCAAGATGGCCGTGCACGAGGGTGCGAAGTACCTCGAGAAGACTTACGGCGGAAAGGGCAAGCTGCTGGGCGGCGTTCCGGGAGTGGACAGCGGCACCGTCCTCATCCTGGGGGGCGGGGTGGTCGGCGTCAATGCCGCCAAGATCGCCTGCGGGCTGGGCGCCAAGGTCTATCTGCTGGACACCCAGCTGGAGCGGCTGCGCTACCTGAGCGACGTCATGCCGCCGAACTGCTTCCCGGTATACTCCAGCCCCGCCAACATCCGCCGCTACCTGCAGGAGGCCGACCTGGTGGTGGGCGCGGTGCTGATTCCCGGCGCCGCGGCACCACGGCTCATCACCCGTGACATGCTCAAGTTCATGAAGAAGGGCACCGTCATCGTTGATGTGGCGATCGACCAGGGCGGCTGCATCGAAACCGCGCGTCCGACCACCCACGACGACCCGATCTATGAGGTCGACGGCATCATCCACTATTGCGTGGCCAACATGCCCGGCGCGGTGTCCATGACCTCCACCATTGCCCTGACCAACGCGACCCTGCCTTATGCCATCGAGATCGCCGACAAGGGCGTGAAGCGAGCGGCCCAGGAAAACCCTGAAATCGCCCAGGGGATCAACATCATCGATGGCCAGGTGGCCTACCCCGGCGTGGCCGAGGCATTCGGTCTCAAGTGGACACCGGTCGAGAAGCTGCTGGCTTCCAAACGACGGAAGTAGTTTTAGAAGTGTTTTTAACGGGATTCCCGAATATGGGGCTGGCGCCGGCCGGATACGTGCTCTGGACCCGGGTGCTGAGGCACCATCCCCGCAACCCGAGCTGGCCGGACCGGGATCGTTTCGTGCTGTCCGGCGGCCACGCCTCGGCGCTGCTATACAGTCTGCTGCATCTGTGCGGTTACGACCTACCCCTCGATGAGCTCCGGCGGTTCCGTCAGTGGGGCAGCCGGACGCCCGGGCATCCCGAATTCGGCCACACGCCGGGTGTGGAAACGACCACCGGGCCGTTGGGCCAGCACCTGGCGGCGCGCTTCAACCCCGCCGGCCGGCGGGGCCGCAATATCGTCGATCATTTTACCTATGTCTTCTGCGGCGACGGCGACCTGATGGAGGGAGTGAGTGCCGAAGCGGCCTCGTTGGCAGGACACCTGGGGTTGGGGCGTTTGATCTGCCTATATGACGACAACCATGTGACCATCGATGGCGGCACCGAGCTGTCCTTTACGGAAGACGTGGGCCGCCGCTTCAGCGCCTATGGCTGGCACGTGCTGCGGGTGAGGGACGGCAACGATCTTTCGGCCATCGAGCAGGCGTACGCGACGGCCCGGGCGGAAACCGGCCGGCCCTCGCTGATCCTGTGCCGCACCCAGATCGCCTACGGCAGCCCCAATAAGCAGGGGTCTCACGAAGCGCACGGCGCCCCGCTGGGCCCGGACGAGGTGCGTTTGACCAAGCTGCGGCTGGGGATGCCCGCCGACGAGAGCTTCAGCGTGCCGGAGCCGGTCCGGCGCCGTTTCGAACGCTGTGTGGCGAGGGGTGAGCGGGCCGAAGCGGCCTGGCGCCGAAAATGGGATGCCTGGGCCAGCCAGCACCCCGAACTGGCCGAAAGCTGGCGCCGGGCCATGGATGGTACGCTGCCGGCGGGCTGGGATGCGGACCTGCCGACTTTCGTCGACGGCAAGCCGATCGCCACGCGTGCGGCCTTCGGCCAGGCTCTGAACGCCGTGGCTGCGCGGGTCCCGACCCTGATGGGCGGCTCGGCGGACCTGTCGCCGTCCAACAACACGGCGATCAAGGACGTCCGGGATTTCCAGAAAGGCGCCTACGACGGGCGCTATCTGCGCTTCGGCGTGCGCGAGCACGCCATGGGGGCGGTGCTTTCCGGCATGGCCCTGCACAAGGGGATCCGGCCTTACGGCGGGACCTTTCTGGTCTTCGCCGATTACATGCGGCCGTCGATCCGGCTGGCGGCCCTGATGAAGCTGCCCGTCATTTATATCTTTACGCACGACAGCATCGCCGTCGGAGAGGACGGCCCCACCCACCAGCCGGTGGAGCACCTGGCGGCCCTGCGGGCGATCCCGGGCTTGACGGTCATCCGGCCGGCCGACGCCACCGAGACCGCCGCGGCCTGGCGGAAGGCCCTGCAGACGACGGACGGCCCGGTGGCGTTGATCTTGAGCCGCCAGAATCTGCCCGTGCTCGACCGGCGCAAGCTGCCGCCGGCGGATGAGCTCGACCACGGGGGCTACGTGCTCTCGGCTCCGGCGGGCGCGAGCCAGGCCATACTGATCGCGACCGGATCCGAAGTCCAGCTGGCCGTCGCGGCCCAGGGCATTCTGGCCGAGAAGGGCGTGGCCGCGAGCGTGGTGAGCATGCCGAGCTGGGAGCTTTTCGAGAAAATGCCGCAAAGCTATCGCGACGCCGTGCTGCCGCCGAACGTAGCGGTGCGTATAGCTGTCGAGGCTGGCATCGGTATGGGGTGGGAGCGCTACACCGGGGCTTCCGGCGGGATGGTCGGCATGGTCAGCTTCGGCGCATCCGCGCCCGGCGGGACCCTGATGGAGAAGTTCGGCTTCACCGCCGAGCGCGTCGCGGAGGCTGTCTTGGAGGCACTGAGCAAACCGGGCTCATGATCCCATGGGTTTCTCAATACGCAGCTACCAGCCAAATGGAATGGACAGGTTAACATGATATCATCGACCGCAACCTCGGCCCTTAATCGGTTGCGGGGAAATCGGGTGGTTCTTTCTGGGGATTAGTTCCTTTTTGTCCCCGTGTTAATCTCATAAACGAGATCATCATACCTCTTTTCCTCCGGCTTCAGCTTCAATGCCTCTTTCGCATCCGCTAAAGCTCGCTGTGGGTCAGCCTTTCTTAAATAGGCATTCCCGCGCCCGTAATAGGCCTCAGCGATTTTGGGATCGCGTGATATGACCCTGTCAAAATCTTTTATGGCAGCATCGGGGTCATTGTTGTTGAGGTATGCCCAGCCTCGATTTAGGTAGACATATTTCGCATTCTTATGATCAGGATCTTCGGCAACCGATTTCCAATAGTCCTCTATGGCCATCAGCCATTTATTCTGGCCGGAAAATGCATCTCCTCTCATTTCATAGATCAGAAATCTTAGATCGTTATCGCTGGTACTGGTTAGTTCGAGGGCTCGTGAAAAATCGTATACAGCCTTGTCATATTGCCGGTTTTTGGAGTAAGACAGCCCTCGCATATAGTAGACGCGGTTATTCTCCTCCCCTGCTGGCGCTAGTTCCAACACTTTGGAAAAACTATCTATCGATCTATCGTAATCCATATTCTCATAGAATATTTTGCCTTGTTCATAGTATTCATCCGCATGCTTATTATATCCTTTTGAGCATGAGAGGACGACCAATGACAATAAAATAACAGCCAAAACCAAATCGTTGTTCCTGCCTATTCGAGTCATATCCTTACCTCCCATTGTAAACTTGCACCCATCGCGCCAGGGCCAGAAGAATCAACGCTTCGACCGAGTTTGAGACCTGCAGCGAGCAATTGAGCCCATTTGACGGGCTTTTGGCGCCGATCAAATTTTTCGATCTGGTCGGTTTCGGGAAATTTTTCATTTTGCATACCAGCCGCCCTGCCGGCAGCCCAAGCTGGGCCACTACTCGAAGATGGCTGGCATTTTCATCGCAGCAGGGCCACCGGGAAGTCCGGCACGTTGGGCGGCTTGACCGTGGTAGGGGTCTGCTGCCCTTTGGTCAACTCCTTGACCCGCTCCGATACGTAGAGATCCAACATGTTCACTGTAATGCGTCCCGTGGACTTGTAGTCGGCCTTCCCGCGGATGCCTTCCACCACGCCCTTGGTGAAGGCCCCATTTCCCCACTCCATGTTCTCCAGAGCGTACTGTCTCCCCGTGGCCGAGGAGAAGACCACGGCCCCGTTTTCTGCGCTAGATAGCTCGTTGATTACGGAGCTGACGACCACCACGCCGCGACGCTTCAACTTGCCCATCAGGTTCCCCGAGTGGCAAGCATCCATGAAGACCAGTACCTTCCCCGCGATGGCAGCTACCGTTGAGGTAATGTCGGACTGGGAGATCGCTGTCCGTTTGAGCTTCTCCATATCCGCGTCAACCGGCAGGAAGTAGAACACGCCGGCCGAGTCGTTGATCCCGTGCCCGGCGAAGAACAGCACGGCGATGTCCTTATCCGTCACCTGTCGTTGAAGCCACTCCAGGCCGTCCAGGATGTTCCCCTTGGTGGCCTGCGCATCCGTCAGTGCCTTCACCTCTACGCCGCTGTATAGCCGTCCCTTCTGTTCATTCCAAGCTGCGCCGAAATCTAATGCGTCTTTGGCAGCCAGGTCTAAACGCATGTCCGGATCCTGATACATGCTCACCCCCACGGCCAAGACGTAGAGTTTGGGTTTGATCTCAAACTCCGCTTTGGCGGCGGTCCCCTTCCAGCGCAGCCGGATCGTGGCCGGCTCGCTCGCGGCATGGCGGTTCTCGGCGATGACCGACACTTCGCAGTCCCTGGACGGGATAGGAATGGACAGCTCCCCACTCTCCTTGGGCGCCTTACCAATACCCTCCACGGAGACCGGCCGGCCGTCCACGAGAACCTTCAGCCCGGTGAGCGGCTCTGGACTGCGCACGGAATAGCGTATCTTCATGGGAGTCCCGGACAGCTCCGATCCGTCCGCAGGAGAAAGGATGGCCGCTACCGGAGGGAGCTTTTCCCGTACGGAGACCGCCGCCTGCTTGCGGCCCGCCGCCTCGTTGGCCTGCTGAAGCGCGACGGCCTCGTCCATCGTAGCGAGCACACCGTCGATTACATCCGGCCGATAGTGGGTGGAACGGAAACGGGAGGCGGGAAAGAAGTCCGCGGCTTGATCTCTGCCGTTGTTCACATGCCAGCCGATGAAGTCCTCGCCCCCGGGGGAGGCGTCGTAGTAGCCGGAAGGGGTCCAGAGGACCCAGCGCTTGCGATCGGGATGGGGAAAAAAGGATAGAACCTCCTTGCCGTCGGAGACGCGATACCATCGGATCGTCCCGTCGCCGAGAGCGGTCACGGCGAGCCGGCCGTTGGTGTTCACGCTCCAGGCCGCGCCGGGCGTTCTGACCCTCCAGGACTCCTTTCCCGCGGGATCGAAAAGGCGAAGGGAAAAGCTCGTGCCCAGTAGGAATCCTGAGCCGTCCGGTTTGATGGCCAGGCTTTGTGCTGGATCGTCCTTCAACGGAAGGGGGTTCCCCTTCAGCTTGAGAACGAGGGAGTTCCTCCAATCACTCACTCCCAGGCCATCGGTGATGGGCGCCTTCCAGTTAAGGCTCGCCTTCAGGCCCGCCCAGAGGATTGAGAGGCCATCCGTGAGCCGTCGTTCATTCATCAAAAAAATTGCGGGTGACTTGCCGAGCCGCTCGTACGCGAACTGAACCCCCGAACCGTCCGGGGAAAGAAGGAACCCCTCATGATTGCCAGCGTGGATGGGGATAGCCCGGGGTCCCAAGACGGTGGCTTCGTCCCGATCGTTGAGCACGCCGAAAGATCCGTCGCGTGAACAGAATGCAATTCCGCCCGCCCTGAGTGTCAGCAACTGAAAGAAGGGCAGGTGAACGC
>JALOPB010000121.1 GCA_025454115.1 Desulfobacterales bacterium
CTGATATCATACGAACGTCACCCAAGGAGCCGCCGCCTTGACCAAGAAAGCCGTTGAAGGTTGGTTTAAAACCATATTCTCCATGGTGTTTTTCATCGGGGTCTTCAGCGGCATCGGCTACCTGATCCAGCTCACCCTTTTCTGACCGCCTCGAGGCCTCTCCATCTTTTCGCAGCTTTCCGGTAGGTACTTTCGCTGAACGCGAGAGCCCGGCGGGATCCCACCGCCGCCGCTGGCTCTTCCGTGCGACCCTAAAAAAGACTTGACACATGCGCCCCATATTTGTATGACAATCTTACCATCTAACCATCTATTCAATCTGGCGGTCCTCGGGATTCGATGAACCGGGTAGTCAAAAAACGCCTCTCCGACTCCGTGCTGGATGAGATTGGTCGCATGTTCGACAGCGGCGAGCTCAAGGAGGGCGACAAGCTCCCCAACCAAAATGCGCTGGCCGCCCAACTCGGCGTATCCCGTGCCTCGTTGCGTGAATCTCTGCACACCCTGGCCTTGATGGGGGTCCTCGAGCAACGGCCCGGCTTCGGGACGGTGGTGCGCGGGAGGGTGCCGGCCAATTTTTCCGAGTGCCTGGGACTGCCGCTCATCTCCGACCCCAACGAAACCATCGAACTGGTCGAGGCCCGGCGCATCATCGAAATCGGCAACGTCGAGCTCGCCGTGAAACACATCACCGGGTCGGGGGTCTCGGAGCTCGGACGGATCATCGCGAATATGGACCGGGCGGTGCGTGAAACCAACCAGGCGGACTATGTCCGCCACGACGCCGACTTCCACCACCACCTGGCGAAGGCCACCGGCAACCGCTTCATGGTGCACCTCTTTTTGACCATCCGCCGCATCATGGAGCAGTTCATTACCGAGTCCTTCAGTGCACTGCCTGCCATGCTGGAGCGCTCGCTCGCCGACCACCGGCGCATCTACGAAGCGGTGAAACGCCGCGACCCGAAGCGGGCGGTCAGCGAGATGAGCCGTCACATGGCCAATATCCGCGACGCCATGGAACGGTTTTATCGGACGTCGCAGCCTGCGGCGTCCAAGCCGACCGCGGGGCTTTCGCGCGCGAGGACTCCTGCGCCCCGGCCCGAGTAGTCGCCTCACAACGCTCCCAGGAGGATTTTATGCAAATCGATCGTGAACGCTGCACCTGCTGCGGGGAATGCATCGCCATCTGCCCGGTCAGTGCCATCCGGCTTCGGAAAAAGGATAACCACTTGAATGGCCGCGCATTCTGCGCAAGGCCTTCTCCGACCCCGTCTACACCCACAAGGGCACCGACATCCCCGGCCGCGGCACCGAGGAAATGAAAACCAACGATGTGACCGGACGGTTCAGGGACGGCTTCATCGGCATCGGGCTTGAGTTCGGCCGGCCGGGTGTCGGGGCGCGCTTCCGCGACGCCGAAAAGGCCATCCGCAAACTGCTCCCGCTGGGGGTGCAGCTCGAACCGAAAAATCCGCTGACCCAGCTGATCGCCGATCCCGCCACCGGCGCGCTACAGCCGGAAGTTCTCAACGAGAAGGTGCTCTCCACTATCGTCGAGGCCATCATTCCCGTTGAGCGGTTCCCGGAGGTGGTAGCGGCGGTGCACGCAATCGCCGCCGAAGCGGACACGGTCATCAGCTTCGGGGTCATCAGCAAGGTGGCCCCCGACGGCTCGGTCCCGGCGGTGAAGGCGATGCAGGCCGCCGGGCTCACGCCCTCCATCAACGGAAAAGTCAACGTCGGTCTCGGTCGACCGCTGTTTCCCTTTTAAATGGTCCCCAAGGAGGATTCATGTCGCATACGCTGCACCGCTGTGGAAAACCCGACGATCTCAATCGCGATTTCGTGGTCTTCAGTATGTCGGCCAAAACCGTCAACGCCATGGGCTCCGGCCCCAAGATGAAGCGTTTTTTTGAAATTCTACGCAAATACCCCGCTGTCAATTTCGGCGACGTCAAGACCGGCAGCCGCTTCAACTCCGATTGGCAGACCATCCACGACGGGTACAAGGACCAATCGGTGGCCCATTACGTCTTTTCCGACGCTGCGGCGGTCGGCGACATTCTCAAGGAGCTCAAAGCCGCCGATCTAGGCATCTCCGTCATTGTGAGCGGGGTTTTCGACACGGTGGCTACGCTTTGCCGTGACGCCGGTCTTCCGGTGCATACGGTGCAGTTCTCCGGCGGTGTGCTAGGGCGAACGGAACGACTGCCGCCGGGGCCTGTCCTGGCCATCACCACCATGTGCGGCCACGGCTTGGTTTCAGCCAACCTGGTCAAGAAGATGGCAACCCAGGTCCAAAAGGGGGAGAAATCCCTTTCGGAAGCAGCGGCCGAACTTGCCAAGCCTTGCATGTGCGGCGTCTTCAACACCGAACGCGCCGAGCGTCTGCTGCGGGAAATCAACTAACACCTGTGGCGGGGCCGCACCGGCACCGCCATCGGAGCCTATCGCCTGGAGGAGGGGAGTCATGGCGGAAACGATCCAATCGGTGAGGGAGTGGAAAACGGGCGTCGGCCGCGTCAAGATGATCATCGGCGGCGAGTGGGCCGACGCCGGGAATCAGTGGCTGAATGTTGAAAACCCGGCCCATAAAGGAACCGATGCCGGCCAAGTCCCCCGCGGCGGCGCGGCCGAGGTGGACCGCGCGGTGCAGGCGGCGGCCGAAGCGTTCAAAAGTTGGAAACGTATGCCGGCGCGCGAGCGCGGGCGTGCCTTTTTGAAAATTGCCGACGCCCTCGAGACCGAAAAGGAGGAGTTCGCAAGGCTCTATTCGCTGGAGACCGGCAATGCCATCGCCACCCAATCCCGCGGCGAAGCGATGTTGACCGCCGATTTGATCCGCTATTTCGGCGGGGTGGCGAGTGAGATCAAGGGCGAGGTGATCCCGCTCGGAGAACAGCTCTTCAGCTACACCCGCCGCGAACCCTTGGGGGTGGTGGGCGGCATCGTGCCGTGGAACGCCCCGCTCGCCTTGAGCGCGCTCAAGATCTCCATGGCGCTGATCCCCGGCAACACGCTGGTGCTCAAACCCTCCGTGGAAGCCCCGCTCACCGCCGTCAAACTGGTGGAGCTCTGCAACCGCTTTCTGCCCAAAGGGGTGCTCAATGTGGTTACGGGCAGCGGAAGCGAGTGTGGCCAGGCACTGATCGACCATCCCAAAGTGGCCAAGCTCTCCTTCACAGGATCCACCGAGGTGGGTCGAAGCATCATGCGTGCGGCAGCCAACCGCATCATACCCGTCTCTTTGGAGCTGGGCGGCAAGAGCCCCCAAATCGTCTTCCCGGACGCAAATGACGATGCCACTGTGGCCAACGTCATCAACGGGATGCGGTTCGTGCGCCAGGGCCAGTCCTGCACGGCCGGCTCGCGGTTGTTCCTGCACGCTTCGATCTTTGACGCCTTTATGGAGAAATTGGTGGCCAAGCTCAAGGCCTTCAAGATCGGCGAACCCCTGGACGAATCGACCCAGATGGGTGCCATCGTCAATGAAAAACAGTACAACACGGTCGTAGGATACATTGCCGACGGCCTCAAGCAGCCAGGCGCTAAAACCGTTTGTGGAGGCCTGCCGCCCAAAACACCTCCGTTTTCCGAAGGTTACTTCGTGGAGCCGACGGTCTTCACCGGAGTCAATCCTGGATGGCGCATTGCCCGTGAGGAGGTGTTCGGGCCCGTGCTCGTCGCCATCCCCTGGACGGAGGAAACCGAGGTCATCCGGATGGCCAATGACAGCCACTACGGGCTGGCCGCTTTCATCTACACCCACGATATCGCCAAAGCCCTGCGCGCGGCACACGAGATCGAGTCTGGCTTCGTTCAGGTCAACCAAGGCGGCGGCATCGTTCCCGGCCAGTCCTACGGAGGGTTCAAGACAAGCGGCATCGGCCGCGAGTGGTCCCTTGAAGGCATGCTCGATTCGTTCACCCAGCGAAAAAGCGTTACCATCAACCTGGCCTATTGATCACCATAGAAAGGAAATTCCCCATGAGTGCAGACCCGCGTTTTTTTGAAAACGTCGACCTCTCCGAGGTGATACTCACCCGGTTCCACCCCGGAGACGATCTGTTTCCCACACTGGTCAAAACCGTCAAGGACAGGGGGTGGGAGCGCGCCGTGATCATCTCCGGAATCGGCAGCCTTGAGGACGTCGTCTTCGTCGCCCCCAAACCTGCATTTAAAATACCGGTCCAACCGGCTGAGAACCTCAACAAGATCGAAATGAAGGGGCCCTTCGAGCTCATGAGCGTCGAGGGCAACATCGTCCCGCTGGTGGGGGAATTCGGCGCCATGAAGCACGGCGACCCGGTGCTGCACGTGCACTGCCTTCTCTCCCACGGCACGGGCGAGCTGACCGGCGGCCATATGATTTCCGCCAAGGTGTTCACCACCACCGAAATTTTCATCGCTCATGTGAAACATTCGAAGGTCAAGAAAAAGAAGAGCGAGGTCACCGGGCTGCTGGAGTTCCGCAACGATCTCTAGCCGCCCGCGGGTCCGCCCCATCCACCACCCAACCCATCATCACGACAGGAGGCAGGTATGAAACGAAACGGACTGAAGTCGCTGGTCATGGCGGCGCTGCTCATGGGAGTCTTCGCCGTTGCCGCTCCCGCAGGGGCTGCCGACACGGTGAAACTCGGCGTCATGTTTTCCACGACCGGACCCGGGGCGGTCATCGGCGTGGGCCAGATGGAAGGGGCCAAAATGGCCATCGAGGAGATCAACAAAGCCGGCGGAGTTTCCATCGGCGGCAAAAAGACGAAGCTCGAGGGTGTCTTCCGCGACGACGAGACCAACCCCCAGGTGGCGGTGGGCCGCTTCAAGGAGATCGTGAAGGACCAGGGCGCCACCGCGCTGGTCGGCGGGACCTTCGGCAACGTCTCCATGGCCCTCAACGAGGAGGCCAAGAAATCGGGCACCTTCTTCATGGCCACCAACGGCGTTCCGGAGGGGTTTTTCAAGAAGGAGGTGAAAGCGCCCACCTCGCTTTGCATCGTCGCCGCCTCCGAATGGGCCGGCCGCGGGGCCGCCGCCTACATGGCCGACCAGATGAAAGCCAAGCGCATCGCCTGCTTCATGCCCGACTACGCCATCGGCAAAGGGACGATGAAGGGTTTCGAGGAGGTGATCAAGGCACGCCCGGGAGTCGAGTACACCGCCATCTGGCACCCGGTCCAGAGCCCGGACATGACCAGCTATCTCATCAAGGCGCTCGAGTTCAACCCTGATGTCATTTTCGTAGGTTCCTGGGGCGGGGATGCGGTCAACGCCCTGAAACAGGCGTTGGAGACGGGCGCCGCCAAGAAGGCGCCCCTCTTTCACTTCTGGTTGATGAACGCTTTCGCCACCGGCATCCCGGCCAACGCCATGCAGGGGGTTAAGGGCCAGATGTTCTGGTACCATGACATGCGCGGGTTCAAGGACGCCGAGGTGGTCGCCGCCTCCGAGGAGTTTGTGAAAAA
The DNA here is from genome assembly GCA_025454115.1 of Desulfobacterales bacterium. Classification (GTDB taxonomy): domain Bacteria; phylum Desulfobacterota; class Desulfobacteria; order Desulfobacterales; family SpSt-501; genus SpSt-501. The sequence continues at coordinate 5,469 of JALOPB010000121.1, forward strand.
ATGGATGGCGAGCCACAGCGAGCCGCCCGATCCATACGCCATGAGCACCTACTACGGAGTTATGGAAACCGTCCGCGCGATGGAGCTGTCCAAGTCGACCGACCCCGAAAAGATGGTCGCCGCCCTGATGGCCAATCCGAATTGGAAGGGCGCCAAGGGGCCGGCTACGTGGCGCAAGGACGGGGCCTGCATCTACAAGTACTCCACCTGGATCGTGGAGGGCAAGGGGGAGGCCGAGCGCACGAGCGACCGCTACCCGGCGAAGTTCGACTTTGCCAGGATCGTCGATGTCTATGCCGGCGACGCCTTCGTGCCGCCGCTGAGCGCCCTGGGATGGTAGAGATCCTTCCGGGAATGGGTGATGCCGGCGTCCTCGGGCGCCGGCGTCACCCGCACCCCGCGTTGCGCAGAGAAAGTCCGTCTCATGACCGAGTTGATTGCCGCCCGCGGTCTGACGAAACGGTTCGACGGTCTCGCCGCCGTTCATGAGGTCGATTTCCGGGTCAACGCGGGCCAGACCTCCGGAATCATCGGGCCGAACGGCTCGGGCAAAACCACGCTCTTCAACCTTCTCTCGGGATATTTCACACCGACGGCGGGCGTCATCTCCTTTCAAGGCCGGGACATCACGCAGGCGCCGCCGCACGCACGGGTCGCGCTGGGGATCGCGCGTACCTTTCAGCTGGTTTCGGTGTTCACCTCCCTCACGGTGTGGGAAAATCTGGTCCTTGCCAATCTCCGCTTCCAGCCCGGCGAAACATCGCCCGGCCGCTTTTTTTTCCGCACGGCACGCCGCGCCCGGATCCTCGCCGAGTGCGCCAAGGCGCTCGAGTGGGTCGGGCTGGCCGACCAGGCAGGCGCGGGAGTGGACGAGCTGTCCTATGGCGACAAGCGCATGCTGGAAATCGGCATCGTCGCGTCCCTGAAACCCCGCCTGTTGCTCTTGGATGAACCGCTTGCCGGCCTGAGCGACCACGAGATCGGCCGCGTGGTGGATATGATCCAGGGAATCCGCAAGCGGGTCACCGTGGTGATCATCGAGCATAAAATTTCAAAAATCGTGGATCTCGTGGAGCGTCTGAGCGTCATGAACGAGGGCCGTCTGATCTGCGAGGGCTCGCCGGACGACGTGCTCTGCAACCCACAGGTCCGGGAGTGCTACTGGGGCAAGGAGGGCGAGGCGTGCTAGAGATCAGCGATTTGCACGTTGCCTACGGCCATGCCCAAGTCATTCACGGCCTGAACCTTGTTTTGAGGCCGGGGGAGATGGTGTTCATCGTCGGCCGTAACGGGGCCGGAAAAACCACCCTGCTCAAAACCATCGCCGGTCTGATCCAACCAGCCAAGGGCGAGATCCGCTTCGAGGGCCGTGCGGTGGCCGGGGAGCCGCCCGAAAGACTCGCCCGCGCCGGCTTCCGCTTCGTGGCCCAGGACAAAAAAGTGTTCAGCAAACTATCGGTCCGCGCCAACATTGCTCTCGCCGCCCACGGGTCCGGGACGCCCATCGAGGAGGCCTGGTCCAAGGCGGTCCAGCTCTACCCGAAGCTGGAGGAATTCAGAGCGCTTCCCGCCGGCCGGCTCTCCGGCGGCCAGAGAGAGATCCTGCTGATCGGCCGGGCGCTGGTCGGCGCTCCCCGGCTGCTGCTTATCGACGAGCCGACCGAGGGGCTCGCCGCGATCGTGATCGAGGACATTTTCAGGATTCTGAACGGCATGCGCCACACGCTCTCCTTCATCATCGTGGAGCAGAACCTCTCGGTCGTCACCCGGCTGGCGGACCGGATCTACGTGATGAAGGAGGGGCAGATCATCCGCGAGATCGCCGAACGGAGCGAGATCGCCGATACCGCCCAGCTGGAGACCTACTTGTGAAGCCCACCGACGGATTATTCTGCCGCGGCATCCGGCCCGCATCGCCTTGGGGGTTGGGGCGGGAGCTCGCGCTGATCGCCGCCGCGCTGTTCCTGTTGAGTCTCGTCATCAAGGTGCACTGGATGACGGACTTCATTATCTTCATCATCTTTGTGCTCAGCTTCGACCTGCTCTACGGCTACATGGGCCGCCTCAGCTTCGGCCACATGCTCTACTTCGGCACCGGCGCCTACGGCACGGCGCTGTGGCTAGTCTATGGCGGGAAAGACCCGCTAGCCGCCCTGGCGGTCGGGTTGGTGGCCGCGGCGGCCCTGGCGGCGGTGCTTGGGTTGATCGTCATGCGCACGCACGGGGCCTCTTTTGCCCTGATCAACATGGCGTTCAATGAAATAGGTCATTTCGTGGTCCAGTCGCCGCTGGCCGGCCTCACCCACGGTGAGGACGGTTTGAGCTGCTCGGCCGGCAAGCTTTTCGGCGTGATCAATTTCTACAAGGATGAGTGGGCGTTCGTCGTCACGGCGGCCACCCTTCTGGCCGTGTTCGCGCTGCTGCGGGTGCTGACCTCCTCTCCCTACGGACTCCTGGTGCGCTCGATCAAGGAAAACGAGAAGCGGGTCAAATTCCTGGGTTTCAGCACCTTCCGCTACAAATGGGTCACTTTCGTCATCGCCTCCACGGTGGCGGCACTGGCCGGCGGGATGTTCACTCTGGTGCAGGGATTCGTCAGCCCGCGGGTGATCAGCCCCTTCGGCAATGTGGACGTTATTTTCGCGGTCCTCATCGGCGGGGCCGGGGGGCTCTATGGCGCGCTGATCGGCGGCATGGTGTTCATGTTGATCAAGAATTTTTTGCCCGTGATGATCCCGGAGCTGTCGAAGCTGCTGAACGTCAAGCTGCCTCAGTGGGAAATGTGGCTGGGGATCGTGCTGCTAATCGTGGTCTTCTCGGTTCGGAAGGGCATCGTGGGCACCATCCGCGCTCAGTGGCAGGCCCGACGGCCTTCAGGGAGCCCGACATGATCCAGACCATCGTATACGGCTTCACCATCGGCGCCATCCTCTATTTTTTTTCGATCGGGTTGGCCCTGACCTTCGGCACCATGCACATCATCAATTTTGCGCACGGCATGGTCTACGCGCTGGGAGTCTACCTCTTCATCAGCTTCCTGAAGGCCTTGGGCAACTCCTTCCTACTCTCGCTAGCCGCCAGCGTAATCGTAATGCTGCCGGTGGCCTATATCGTGGAACGCTTTGTCATCCGGCGGCTCTACGGCGAAAGCCTTGATTATGCCATCATTGCCACCTATGGTGTGCTTCTAATCGGAACCGATCTGATCAAACTGGTATGGGGGACCACGCCCTACCCGGTGAACGACCCGATCGGCCTCGCCGTTCCCCTGGCCGGGTTGGACCTGCCGGTCTATCGCATCCTCATCGTCATCAGCGCCGTGCTGCTGTTTCTGGCGCTGCGGCTTTTTTTCAAGCGATCGATCATCGGCCAGATCGTCATCGCCGCCCTGGAGGACAGCGACGGGGTGCGCTGTTTGGGGCTTGACGTCAACCGCTATTTCAGCATCATCTTCGTCCTGGGAAGCGCCTTGGCCGTTCTGGGCGGCATTCTCTATGCGCCGATATCGACGGCGGAGCCCTACATGGGTTTCCACATCCTGCTCTTGGCCTTCGCCGTGGTGATCGTGGGCGGCATGGGCAACATCAACGGCACCTTTGCCGCCGCCATGGTCCTCGGCATGGTGATGGCCGTCACCGGACGCATCTGGTCCCAGGCGGCCACCACCATGGTTTTCGTCGTGATGGCCCTGGTGCTCATTTTCCGACCGATGGAATCCGACTGAGGAGGGCTCGATGCTCAAGGGGATCGGCCACATCGCACTCACGGTGAGCAAGATCGAGGAAGTGGTGGCGGCGCTCTGCTCGGAGCCGCCCCGCCGCCGATCCGGGAGATCCCGGAGCGCCAGGTGAAGGTGGCGTTGGTGGAGATGGGAAATCTGCAGCTCGAAATCCTGGAGGATACCTCCACCGACGGGTTCATCGCCCGCCACACTGCCGTGCACGGCAACGCCATCCACCATTTCTGTATTCTCAGCGACGACCTCGAGGCAGATTTGGCGGTCCTGGAACTGAAGCGGGTTCCGCTGATGGACCGCCGGCCGCGGATGGGGGTGCGTGGCAAGCGGATCGCTTTTATCTCACCGGAATTGCTGAACGGCATACCGATCGAACTATCAGAGCCTTAACCCATATAGCGGAGGATTAACGCCATGAAAGGGGTATGGAACAAAATACTCAACGTCGATCTCACCGAAAAGAGCGCTACCACCGAACACGTTCCGGATGACGTGTACGCGTATTTCCTTGGCGGTGAGGGGCTGGCCGCTTGGGTTTTACACAAGGAATGTCCCCGCGGCACCACCGCCTTCGATCCGGCCAACCGCTTGACCTTCGCCGTCGGACCGATGCAGGGCATCAAGCAAAGCGGCGCCGCCAAATGGGCGGTCGGCGGGATCTCGCCGTCCATCAACATGAACGCCGGCTCGGCCATTACCCATGCCTTCGGAATCGAAATGAAGCAGGCAGGCTATGATGCGATCGTGGTCCACGGTCGTGCGGAAAAACCCGTATACATCGTCATCGACGATGACAAGGTCCGTATCAAGGATGCCGCGCGGGTGTGGGGTAAGGACGCCTACGAGGCCCACGACCTCATCCAGGAGAAGGAAGGGGAGCGGTTTGAGGTGGTCACCACCGGCCTGGCCGGAGAACGCCTGGTCCGGTACGCCAACTTCCAGACCGCCCACAAATCGTTTGCCGGCCGCTGCGGCTTCGGTGCGGTCATGGGATCCAAACTGCTGAAGGGTATCGCCGTGCGCGGAAGTCAAACCTGCCCGATCGCCGATCCGAAGGCCAACGACGCCCTCAACAAGGCGATCAACAAACGCCTGGCAGCGGTGAACGCGTCCAAGCCCGAACAGTTCCGGATCTCCCACCTCGGCACCGCCATGGCGACCGCGCTTTTCGCACCCCAGGGCAACCTGCCGGTTAAAAACTACCGACTCGCCTCCCATCCGGAAGGTGAAGCCAATCTGGGCGGTCAGTCCTACGTCGAAAAATTGAACGCCAAACCCTGGCCGTGCCGCTATTGCGTCATTAAATGCCACAACAAATGCGAGGTCAAACACGGGCCATACGCGTACAAGGGCAAAGGGCCCGAATACGAGTCCTTTGCGATGATGGGCTTCAACCTTTTGATCGACGACCAGGAAGCGGTGGCCTATGCCGGGGAACTGGCCAACCGCTACTCGATGGACACGATTTCCTTGGGGGGGGTCCTCGCCTGGGCGATGGAATCTTATGAAAAGGGCGTTCTCACATCGGCAGACACCTACGGCATAGATCTCGTCTGGGGCAACGCCTCCGCCATGGTGGAGATGGTCAAGAAGATAGGCGAGCGGGCACCGGGCCTAGGATACCTGCTGGGGGAGGGATGTAAAATCGCCTCCGAACGTATCGGGCATGGCTCCGAGCAGTGGGCCATCCAGATGAAAGGCCAGGAGATTGCCGCCCACAACTGGCGTGCTCAATACATCTCCGCGCTGAACTATTGCACCGGCGTTGCTTCGGGTCCGAACCACGAGCGCGGCAACTCCCAGCATATCTGGGTCGGGCATATCCTGCTGCCGGAATGGGGCATCGACCACGTGGAGAACGCGGAGCGCTGGTCCTGGGAAAAGGCTGCGGAGCGAAATGCCAAATTCCACGACTACTGCAATGTCATCAACTCTGCCGTGCACTGCAAGTTCCAGGAATTCGCAAGCTACAATCTGACCGACTTGCTGGGGACCATCAACACCTGCACCGGTCTGAACTGGAGCCAAGAGGAGATGCGCCGCTGCGGGGAGCGGATCACCAACCTGCAGAAGCAGCTCAACATCCGCTACGGTTGGAAAACGGTCGACGACTTCAGCTATCCCAGGCGTTTCATGGAACCCGTGAGCGAGGGAGTGGCCGCCGGAAAGATACCGACCGGTTTGGAGGATGCCATTGTCGACTACTACCGGTACCGGGGCTGGGACGACGGGGGCTATCCGACAGCGGCCAAGCTCAAAGAGCTCGGAATGGAAACCATTCCGGGCTGATATCCTCAATTCCAGAAGTATGACCATCGCGCGGCGGCCGCGGCGCCGACAACCCAGCGGCGGCTGCCTCAGCACAAGGTAATTCTGCCATGAAAATTACTCTCAACGGCACCCCCCTGGAGATCGAGCCGGAAACCCGGCTGATCGCCCTGGTCGATCAACTGGAGGAGCGGGTCAAGAACGATCCGATGATCATCAGCCTGATCCAAAAAACAGGTAAGAGCAACCTGCTGTTCATTCTCAACGGAGCGGTCGTCAAAGCCGAGGACCTCCCCACGATCGAAATTCAGGAAGGAGACGACCTGCGCTATGTTCATCCCTTCTTCGGCGGATGAACCCGGTCTGCGAGAGCGGAACCCAACTCGATAAGGAGCAATCAAAATGTCCAAGAAAAAGCTTATGATCCATGACTTCTACCGAATGAAAAAAGACCGTGAGAAGATCACGTTTCTGACCTCCTACGATTTTCCAACAGCACAATTTGCCGAAACCGCCGGTATGGACATGCTGCTCGTGGGCGACTCCCTGGGGATGTGCGTTTACGGCTACCCCGTGGGCGACATGCCGTTCATGTCCTACCAGAGTTCGATTGAGAAGGCGGTGGAAAATGCCGGCCGGTTCCTCAAGGAAGCCGGCTGCGACGCCATCAAGCTCGAAGGCGGCGTACGGGTGGCGCCCCAAATCCGGGCGATCGTCGATGCGGGCATCATCGTCATGGGGCACATCGGCCTCACCCCGCAGAGCTCCGGACAGCTGGGCGGGCACAAGGCCCAGGGA
>JALOPB010000446.1 GCA_025454115.1 Desulfobacterales bacterium
AGGTGGACCGTGTGGTAGCCGCCGTTGTAATGCTCGCTCAGGTCATGCACCTGGGCGTGGCAGTTGTGGCAGGGGGTGATGGCATAGGTAGCGCCGGTCGCCATGATCTGGTCGAACTTGAGCTTGCCGTACGCCCGCCGGGCCTCCGGCATACCGGACTGCAGGAACCCGCCGCCGCCGCCGCAACAGTAGTTGTTGGAGCGGTTGGGCGTCATGTCGACGAAGTTTTCCTCGCCCACCACGGACCTGACCACGAAACGCAGGTCCTCGGCCACCGGATCACCGAAGCTCTTGCGCACGAGCTGGCAGGGATCCTGGACCGTGAACTTGACCTTCAGGTCCTTGTTCCAGTCGGAATTGACCTTGAGTTTGCCATCGCGGATCCACTGAGCATAGAGCTGGATGATGCTGACAATTTCGAACTTGTGGGGGATGTTGAACTTTTTCAGTCCGGCCCGGACTGCGAAGAGTTCGTGCCCTCACTCGGTATTGAGCCAGTATTTACAGCCGAGGTCGTCAACGGCCTTGGCCTTCACCTCCACGATATGTTTCCAGGCTTCATTGTCGGCCATGAACATGCAGTAGTTTTCGGCTGCCCAACCCTTGGTGCCGTAAGTCCAGTCGGCGCCGGCCAGGTGCATGATCTTCCACAGCGGCACCATTTCATCCGGTTCGGTGACCGGTTCGCGCGAGTTCTGGTTCAGAAAATACATGGCCCCCTGTTTGTTCACCGGCGCCTGCAGATCCTCCCAGCCCACCTGAGTGTTGCGGACTTCCTCGGCCACATCTTCCACCACAAACTGGAAGTCTTCTTCGCTGGCGCCCATGGCGCTGCAGGTGTCGTGCTTCAAGGCCATGTTGCAGGAGCCCAGGATTCCCTTGGGCCGCTCATCCCGCGGCCGGCTCCCCCGCACGTTGAAAATCAGCTGAGGGATGTCGATTTTCATCGGGCAGACGTAGATGCAACGCTGGCACATCGTGCACATCCAGGCCCACTCCGATTTGAGGATTTCCTCGTCCATGCCGAGGGCCGCCATGCGCAGGAACTTGCGCGGATCCATGTTCTCCAGGCCCGTGGCCGGGCAGCCGGACGAACAGGCGCCGCAGGTCAGGCAGAGGTTGAGATTGCCTCCCTCCGGCAGAATCTGCTTCACCTTGTCGATGAAGGCGCTTTTCTTTTTGCCGCTGATTTTGATCGCTTCTTCAGCCATTCCAGTTTTCCTCCCTAAGGGATGTCAGGGGCTCTAAATTCAGCCTTTAAGAATACAGAATCTATACCAAATTACAAGCAAAATTTTGGATCGAACCAGCGTCCGGGGAACCATTGGATTGCCTTACGGAAAATCGTGCCAGTTCGGACAGGCCCAGATCGCTTATACGGTGAAGACGGAGGATCCCGTCGTTTTCCGCCCCTCCAATTCACGATGGGCGCGGGAGGCCTCGGCCAAGGGGTACGTGCGGCGGACCTCCACCTTGACCGCGCCGCTCTGAATCACCTCGAACAGGTCGCGCGCGTGAGCCAAGAGATCATCTCGTTTGGCGGTGTATGTCATCAGGGTGGGTCGCGTCAGGAAGAGCGAGCCCTTTTGAGCCAGGACCGCCATGTCGAACGGCGGCATCGGCCCGGAAGACTGCCCGAAGGACACCATCATTCCCATGGGTCGGAGGCAATCGAGCGATTTCATGAACGTGACCTGCCCCACGGAGTCATACACGACGTCGACGCCCCTGCCGTTCGTAATTTCCTTTACGCGTGCCGCAAAGTCCTCTCGAGTGTAAACGATGGGGTGCTGGCAGCCATGCGCTTTGGCCAGTTCGGCCTTCTCGGGGCTACCCACCGTGCCCAAAACCGTCGCCCCCAGATGCCGGGCCCACTGGCAGACGATCAGCCCCACGCCGCCGGCGGCAGCATGGATCAGCAACGTCGTACCGGGACCGACCTGCCAGCATCCCTTAAGCAAATAACGTGCGGTCATGCCCTGAAGCATCATGGCGGCGGCCTGGCGTGTGGAGATATCCGCCGGCAGCTTCACCAGCCGGTGGGCTGGAATGCGCCGCATCTCGGCATAGGCCCCGGGCGGAATGGCGGCGTAGGCCACCCGGTCGCCGACGGCCACCTCGGTCACGGCGTCGCCGAGCGCCAGGACCACTCCGGCGGCCCAATGCCTCGCCGGGTCCGGGTTGGCCGGGATCAACATCTTCCCACTTCAGAACTTCAGGTCCTCCATGCTGATGGATACGAATCGCTTTGGGCATGATTTGCCTCCTTTGTTATTCTGCGATGATTTTGGCCAGCACGATGCCCTCGGCGACGCCGCTTTCCCGGAGGCACTGCTCGACCTGGCCGGTGATGTTAATGAACGCGCGTCGGGTGGGCGCCTCGAACCAAAGCTCTTTGCGATAGGACCTCATAATACCTCCAACTGGTCAGAACCGCTATATTCTTTCATATCAGTCATGGCGAGACATGCCAAGCGGATTCAAACGTATTCAGTCCTGTCATTGCATCCTCTCATTGCGTTGTTAAAAATCAAAAACCTTGGTAACATGCACGCTACTTGCTGTTTCTATCTAATCGATGACTGCTACGAATTCCCGAATACGTCAGATCGAATCGCTGCTTTCCAAGGCAATGGCCCGGGACCGTGCGGACGTTCGGCGCAGTCTGGCCAACCTCCGACGCACCGATGGCGGACGTCCAGACGAGAGGGCGCTCGATCGAATCGAAGCGATGCTGGCAGCCTCCGTTGCCGCCAAGGAGCGGCGTCGGCAGGGGATGCCGGTGCTGGTGTTTCCCGAGGCCCTGCCCATCACCGCCAAGAAGGACGAGATCATCAATGCCATCCGCAACCACCCGGTGGTGGTCGTGTCCGGGGACACCGGTTCGGGCAAGTCCACGCAGATCCCCAAGTTCTGTCTCGCGGCCGGTCGGGGCATCGACGGGCTGATCGGGCACACCCAGCCCCGGCGGATCGCCGCCCAGGCCGTGGCGCGGCGCATTGCCGAAGAAATGGGGCAGGGCATCGGGCAGGCCGTCGGCTACAAGATCCGTTTTCAGGACACCACTCCGCCGCAGGCCTATATCAAGGTCATGACCGACGGCATCCTGCTCGCCGAGGCCGCCGCCGACCGGCTGCTGGCCGCCTACGACACGCTCATCGTGGACGAAGCGCACGAGCGCAGCCTGAACATCGATTTCATCCTGGGCTACCTCAAAATCCTGCTTCGGCGGCGCCGCAACCTGCGCGTGATCATCACCTCAGCCACTATCGACACCGAAAAATTTTCAAAGGCTTTCGACGGCGCTCCCGTCATCGACGTGTCGGGCCGGATGTATCCGGTGGACGTCCGTTACGCGCCACCCTCGGCGAGCGGAGAGGATGGCGATTCCACGCCCGTCGAGCAAGCGGTGGCCGCCGTGCACCGCATCCTGCGGGAGCGCCGGCCGGGGGACATACTCGTCTTCATGCCGACCGAGCAGGACATCCGCGAGACCTGCGAGATGATCGCAGGCGTCTGCCCGGCCGGTACCCTGGTGCTGCCCCTCTTCGCCCGCCTGAGCGCGGCCGAGCAGAGCCGGGTGTTTCACCCCGCCGCCGGCCGTAAAATCATCGTGGCCACCAATGTCGCCGAGACCTCCCTCACCATCCCGGGCATCACCTTCGTGGTGGACACGGGGCTGGCGCGCATCCCGCGATACTCGCCGCGCACGCGGACCACCGCCATGCCGGTCGTGCCCGTTTCGCGCAGCAGCGCCGACCAGCGCAAAGGCCGCTGCGGCCGAGTTGCGAACGGGGTTTGCGTCCGCCTCTACGCCGAAGAGGATTACCTCAGCCGGCCGACCTACACGCCGCCCGAAATTCGGCGGGCCAATCTGGCGGAGGTCATCCTGCGCATGCTTGCCTTTAATTTGGGGGATATCAGCGTGTTCCCCTTCATCGACCCGCCCGAGCCTAAGAGCATCGCCGACGGGTTCAATCTGTTGTTCGAACTGGGGGCGATTCAGGAGGGCGGAAATGGGAAGGGGGAAATCGGAGGGCGGAAGGCGGAAGGGGGAACCGAGAAGGGCGAAGTTGGAAGGCGGAAGTCGGAAGGAGGAATGGGGAAGGCCGAAGGGGGAAAGAGGGTCGAGTTGACGGAGACCGGCCGCATGATGGCGCGGATGCCGCTGGACCCGCGGCTGGCGCGGATGTTGATCCAAGCGCGCCAGGAAGGGTGTCTGGCAGAAATGGCCGTCATTACCGCGGCCCTCAGCATCCAGGATCCGCGCGAGCGGCCGGCTGAAAAAACCGAGGAAGCCGATCGTGCCCATGCCGTTGTGACCCTGCTCAATATCTGGAGCCGTTTCCGCCTGGCGCGGCAGGCGGCCGGCAGCCATAGCGCGCTCCGACGGTTCTGTGGGGAACATTTTATTTCCTATCGCCGCATGCGTGAATGGGAGGACATCTACCGGCAGATCGGGGAGGTGATGAGGGAATTCGGAAGTCGGAAGTCGGAAGGCGGAAAGAAAACAAACGGGACGGCGGAAGGCGGAAGGATGAGGGCTGAAAAAGGTGAAACAGCCTCTTCAACCCCTCACGCTTCCGCCTTCCGCCTTCCGACTTCTCCTCTCCTCCTTCCGCCTTCCGACTTCGGCAAGGTTCACCGCGCGGTTCTGAGCGGTTTTCTTTCCAACATCGCCCAGAAAAAGGATAAGAACCTCTACCGCGCCGCGCGGGGTCGCGAGGCCATGATCTTTCCG
>JALOPB010000447.1 GCA_025454115.1 Desulfobacterales bacterium
GTGAAGCGCAGAGAGCGGCAGCTGAACGCATAGAACAACTCATAGACGACCAGCGTGGCGAGTGCCATGGACTGGGCCTTCTCCACGCCTTCGTCCTGCCAGTACACGTAAAAGATCGGCATCAACCCGGCAAATATCAGCAGGCTCATGGCCGACAGAACCTTCAGCACCGCTCCCGAGAACACCGGCTCGTTGGGATCGCGCGGTGGTCGTCCCATGAGATCGGGTTCGGCCGGTTCGACGCCCAGGGCGAGGGCCGGCAGCCCGTCCGTGGTCAGGTTGACCCATAGGATCTGCAAGGCGATGAGAGGCATGGGCCAACCGATCATGCCGGCGATGCCGAGGATCAGGATTTCGGCGACGTTGCAAGACAGCAGGAAGGTAAGGTATTTTTTGATGTTGTCGTAAATGATCCGCCCTTCCTCTACGGCCGCCACGATCGTGGCGAAATTGTCGTCCATGAGGACCATATCGGACGCCTCCTTGGTGACATCCGTGCCCGTGATCCCCATGGCCACTCCGATATCCGCGCGTTTCAGGGCCGGTGCATCGTTCACGCCGTCCCCGGTCATGGCGACGACATGCTTGCGGCTTTTCCAGGCGCCGACGATTTTCATCTTGTGCTCGGGGGAGACGCGGGCATACACGGCCACGTCCTCCACAACGGCTGCGAGCTGCTCCTCGCTCATCCCGTCGAGCTCCCGCCCTTCGATCGCTTTGAGCGTGCGCTTCCCCTCCCCGCCCAGGATGCCGAGTTCCCGAGCGATGGCGGCGGCCGTCAGCTTATGGTCGCCGGTGACCATGACGGTGCGGATCCCGGAGGCGTGGCAGTCGCGGATCGCTTTTTTGACCTCCTCCCGCGGCGGGTCGATCATGCCGGCCAGGCCCAGGAAAGTGAGACCGGTTTCCAGTGTGTCGGGGGTGTAGGAAGGTGCGGGGCTCGAGGCCGAACGAAAAGCCAGACCCAGCACACGCAAGGCCGATTTGGCCATGCGGTCATTGGCTTCCAGAATCTGCCGCCGGATATCATCGGTCAGCGGCTCGGGCCGGCCGGCACGCTCCCAGTGGGTGCAGCGCTCAAGCACCAACTCGGGCGCACCCTTGACGCAGGCAAAGGGCTCCCCGCCTTGCGGAGGCTGGTGGACGGTGCTCATCCGTTTGCGTTCGGATTCGAAGGGGATCTCGCCGATCCGGGGCCAGGATTTCCGAAGCTCCCCGATATCGAGGTTGGCCTTGGCTGCGGCCACGACAAAAGCTCCTTCGGTGGGGTCTCCCTTGATGCGCCAGCCCCCGTTCGATTGATTCAGATTGGCGTCGTTGCAAAGCAGGCCGCTCAACAGCATTCGGTTCACGGTCGGATCGGCGGCCGGGTCGAACTGCCGGCCGTCGGCGGTGAACGCGCCGGTCGGCTCGAAGCCCACGCCGCCGACCTCGATCATGCGGCCTCCGACGAAGAACTGGCGGATGGTCATTTCGTTCTTCGTCAAGGTTCCGGTCTTGTCGGAGCAGATGACGGTCGTGCAGCCCAGGGTTTCAACCGCCGGCAGGCGGCGGACGATCGCGTTGCGCTTGGCCGCCCGCTGCACGCCGATGGCGAGGGCGCCGGTGACGACCGCCGCAAGGGCTTCCGGAACGGCAGCGATCGCCAGGCTGACGGCCCAGATGAACATCTCCAGGAAGGGGTTGCCTCGCAGAATGCCCAGCCCCATAACGACGGCCGAGACGACCAGGCAGGCGATCCCAAGGCGTTTGCCGATGTAATCCATCTTGACGGCCAAGGGAGACGGCTCTTCTTCGACCTCCTGCAGCATCTTGGCGATGCGGCCGAACTCGGTCTCCATCCCGGTGCCGGTGACGACCGCCCGGGCGCGGCCATAGGTCATGACGGTCGCGGCGTAGACCATGTTCTTGCGGTCCCCGATGGGGGTGCCGTCTGGGAAAACCGCCTTGACATCCTTGCTGACCGCCGTGGATTCCCCGGTGAGCGAGGCCTCATCGATGCGGGTGTTGACGGCCTCGATCAGGCGGCCGTCGGCCGGCATCCGGTCGCCGGCATTCAGCAGCACGATGTCGCCGGGGACCACATCGGCGGTGGGTATCTCGATTTCCTCTCCGTCCCGGAGGACCGAGGCGGTCGGGGACGACATGGCCTTCAATGCCTCCATGGCCTTTTCGGCGCGGAATTCCTGATAAAACCCCAGCAGGGCGCTTGCGATCACGATCGCGAAAATAATAATGGCGTCCAGGGTTTCGCCCAGAAACAAAGAAATGACGGTGGCGATGATCAGCAAAATGATGAGGAAGTTCTTGAACTGGCCGAAAAAGATTTCCCACGGGCTGATCTCCGTCGACCGTAGCATCCAGCCTCTTCAACACCTCATCAACCGGCATTGCATACCATGTGGATTGCTCCATCGATCTCACCTCTTCTGTTTGTGTGGTCGTTTGCACGCTTGGGATCGACAAGGTGCTGATCCTCGGACGGCTCCTTTCAGCCGGCATCATGATCCGTAATCAAGACATATGCCAAAAGTAAACGGAGCTTCAAACGTGCAACGGTCTCAATTATCTTTACAGAAACGCATGGGATTGTGGATGGCGGGTAGGCACTCCGGATGCGGGTCGGTCCTGGCGGCGGGCAGGATTGTAACCTCTCAATTTACAATGATGCTCGCACTGAAATTTCTAGTGAACACCTTCGAAACAACCCCCCTC